>JASEGV010000011.1 GCA_030017895.1 Bacteroidota bacterium
CTCGTTGTATCCAATTTCTTTGGATATAACCCTGACAACGGTCGATACGAAACAACCGACACTATTTTTTCTGGTATTGGCTATTGGGTGAAAGTAAATCAAGCCGGCAGATTGATCTTAGAAGCCGGAAGCCAAAAACTTTCAAAAGCCAATATTATCATTAAACCTGATTCTGATTTGCCTCCTCCGCCGCCATTACCATTAAAAGGCGAGGAAGAGACAAAAGCCTTACCCGAAGATTTCGCCCTATACCAAAACTATCCGAATCCATTTAATCCAACAACAGAGATTATGTATGATATCGCCTCAAGAAGTTTTGTTTCTTTAAAGATCATTAATACGCTTGGTCAGGTAATTGCAACGCTTGTGAATGAAGTAAAGCAACCGGGGCGGTATTCAGCAATTTTTAATGCGACCGGTTTGAGTAGTGGTATATATTTATGTAAGATACAAACGGAAAGCTATACTGAAACAAAAAAAATTATTTTAATAAAATAGCAACATCATTTTTATAAAATGAGAGTTTTTAAAATCAAAGCCTTGAGCCGTAACAGTTCAGGGCTTTTTATTTAAATCCGTTGATAATGAATCTAAGAATAATTACTTAAGTATCACATTTTTGTACTATTCTGTTCATTATCTCCACTTAATCGTACACCCAATCGAAAAAGTCTCAGGAGTTTTAACAACTTTGCTAGTTAGTATCGCATCTACCGCATCCTGCAAATACTTATCTTTTACAGCAGTCGGGTTTTGCCAGTTATCGTCCATTTTGCCGTGGTAACAAAAACCTCTCTTCGCACTGCATCTAAAAGCAATCCTGAACAATCTAAAAAAGACATTAAATGAGTGATATGAGGCGAATTTGCGATTCGCAATTTGCGAATTACGAATTTATTCTATATCTTTGAATAAAAACATCATGAAAAAACACAGCGGAATGCGCCCACTCGACGTAGTAGTGCTTTTGAAAATTGCTGCCAAAAGTAATAAAACATGGCTAATGAAAGAATTGTCTGCAGAATTGAATATCAGTGCTAGTGAGATAAGCGAAAGCTTACATCGTTCTTCGCTTGCAGGTTTAATTGTGGGTAATAAAAAAAAAATAATGATAACGGCTTTATTGGAATTTTTGCAGTATGGATTAAGGTATGTTTATCCTCAACATCCGGGGGCGTTGGTACGAGGAGTACCTACTGCTTATTCAGCGCCTCCATTGTCGGAAAAAATAGCAAGTAACGAAGCGGTTGTTTGGCCGCATCCCGATGGAGCCGTCAGAGGGCAAGCTATTGAACCTTTACATCCATCTGTTCCATCTGCATGTTTGCAAGACCCGGAGTTGTATGCCCTACTCGCCCTGGCCGATGCGCTACGAATTGGCAGAGCCAGAGAAAAGAACCTTGCAATGGAAGAGTTAAAGAAAAGGTTATGCTAAAAAACATACTCATCAATAGGGAAGCAATAAAACAAATTGCCGCCGCATTGGATAATCTCAGCGACCAGGTAATTTATGTCGGTGGTGCAGTAGTGAGTTTATACATCAATGACCCCTCTGCAGAAGATGTCCGCCCTACAAAAGATGTGGATATTAGTCTATCCATTGCTTCCCTTGGTGAATTGGAGAACCTGCGTCAACAATTAATAAAAAAAGGATTTATACAAACTGCCGAAGAGAAAGTAATGTGTCGGTTTGAATACGCCGGTATTAAGGTAGATGTAATGAGTACAAAAGCTGTAGGTTGGGCGCCCGCCAATTCTTGGTTTGAGCCGGGCTTTCGTTTTAAGCAAGTAGTTGATGTGGATGATCAGAAAATTCAAATACTCCCGTTATCTTATTACTTAGCGTCGAAGTTTGAGGCGTTTGATGACAGGGGATCTAAAGATCCAAGAACAAGTCAGGACTTTGAGGATATTGTGTACATACTTGATAACAGAAAAGACCTTACGGAGGAGATATTTAAATATTCTGACGATGAAGTAAGGAAATATTTACGAAGGGAATTCATCGGCATGCAAAAAGATAAACTAAAACAAGAAGCAATTTTATGTAATCTCTCTTATGAAATTCGGGACATACGTTTTCAACAAATCATTGACAATCTTAAATTAATTACCGATGTCCTCTAACGAACTCAACAACATAGACCCTTTCATTCTCACCCATTTTCACCAGATTCGTTAAGGTATCCTCTGCACTCAGCTGAACCACAGAGACAGACAACCAATTCGCTTTCGGCATCATAATCATAATCAATCGTTAATTCTTCACCCTGCTGAATATCGCGCGCAGCATAGAATAAAATTTTGTTGCCGGCAATTTCATAATAACAAGTAGGATCGCACGAATGGTTAAAATATTTTGTGTGATTTCCCCTGTCGTAACCATCAATAGCATTTTCATCGTTCAGCCAAAAAGTATAAATTCCTGAACGATTCAAATCTTCTTCTCTTCTCATAGCTTCTTCAGCAGAAATTAATTCACCTTCGTATTCAGCAATAAGATGATCTTTGGAAATAAATTTATTGGTAAAACAACCAAAACGGTTAATTGCGGATTCTTTAATAAGGGCATCTCTAAAATCTTAGTTTGGCAATAAAGATCAACGTGATTGTAAACGCAGTCACTAACTGGGGTTGCCTGAGCACTAATTCCGTGTTTAGTACTCTTCACATTTTTTCCATTTTTCGCTCTCCTTTTGTTCTGGAGACACTCTTTCTACGCGGCAGTATATCCGAGTTGAATCGCTCGAAACATATTGTAGGTTAAATTCATCAGTCCCACGACAGTTGTGGCTCGCTTAATACCAATAGTTCGGATAAAAGAGCCATTCATACTCTGTTGCCTTCTTGTTGTTCTTCGGTAAGCGGTTTATTTCTGTATCCTTTTTCGTGAATCTGATTAATCATTTTTTTGTGTTCTACCACTAGAGATACCGACTCACCACTGTACGCACTGTCTGCGTGCGTTGAGATATTCATAAAAAAGTCCGAATAGTTTTTCTATCGCACTTGCTTTGGTGAGCCTGTCGAACCAAACGTTTACTCTTTAGGTCGGATTGCAAATCCGACCTACTATCTTGAACAAGTTTGAGCCTCATTCTCATTTTTATTATATTGTTTCCAATATTATAAGGAAACAAAACAATGAAAAGCACACCCACTCAAAAAGTAAGTATCTTGTTTTTTGCTGCTATAATTTTTCTTACTCAACTTTCATATACGCAACAAATTAACATTCCCGATTGGACAGCTGATGCAATCTATTATCAAATTTTCCCGGAACGCTTTTACAATGCCGATACTACAAACGATCCCCCAAACACACAGCCGTGGGGCGCCATTCCCAAATACAATAACTACTTCGGCGGCGACCTAAACGGAGTTATCGAGAAACTCGATTACATTCAGGACCTGGGAGTTAATGCTATATATTTCAATCCTGTTTTCGAATCTAACTCTAATCATAAATATCACACAACCGACTATTTTAAGATTGATGATAATTTTGGAGACGACAAAATCTTCAAGCAACTTTTAGATGAATGCCATAAGCGAGGTATTCGTGTCGTTATCGACGGTGTGTTCAACCATACCGGCATCGAGTTCTTCGCTTTCAAAGATATTGTCGAGAAGGAAAAAAACTCGAAGTATTTAAATTGGTTTAAAGTACACAGTTTTCCGGTTCAGCTTCCGCCTGCAAAACCAAACTATGAAGCTTGGTGGGGAATTGGCGACCTGCCTAAACTAATGGCAGAAGAACCCGATGTTAAAAAGCATCTTTTCGATGCGACTCAAAAGTGGACTGCTATGGGAATCGACGGCTGGCGGCTCGATGTGCCGAACGAAATGTCGCACGACTTCTGGATCGAATGGCGAAAGCTTGTTAAGTCGATCAATCCCGATTGCTACATCGTGGGCGAAATCTGGGAAGATGCAACTCCGTGGTTAAAGGGCGACCAGTTCGATGCGGTTATGAATTATCTCTTTCGCGATGCAGTAAACCTGTATTTTGTTTTTAATAAATTAAATGTAAAACAGTTCGATTCGTTACTCGCAATTCCTCGAAAATATCCAAAAGAAGTTCAGTATGCACTGCAAAATTTAGTAGGCAGCCACGATACTGAAAGGTTTTTTACATTAACAAAAGGCAACACTGAGAAAGCCAAATTAGCTGCTTTATTCCAAATGACTTACATCGGAGCGCCGATGGTTTATTACGGCGATGAAATCGGTATGATGGGCGGACGCGACCCCGACTGCCGCCGGACTATGGTTTGGGATTCGTTACATTGGAACATCGACCTCCGGAATTTCTACAAAAAACTTATTGACCTGCGAAAACAAAATAAAGTTTTTAGCAGAGGAAGTTATAAAACAATTCTTACCGACGGCAAACGCAACCTTTTTGGTTTTTTACGCGAGCTCGAAAACGAAAAAGCAATCGTAATTTTAAATAACTCGAATAAATGCCAGACTGTTGAGTTACAGTCTCCTAATAAAAACGTAAAAAAATGGGTTGACCTGATAAACGATGTTACTATCAGGCAAAATGACAAATCAAAAATATCAATTCAAAATATTCCACCGATGAGCGGTGCAATTTTAATTTCGAGGAAGTGAATATGAAAAAAATATCTTTATTTCTGTTTCTATTTACCTTAACCGGCAATTTTTTATTCTCCAATCCTGCCGACAGCGTAACAATTACTTTTCGCACATATCAACCGACTTCACCTGCTTTATATTTGCCCGGGGAATTTAACGGTTGGGTAAACAATGCGCCTATCTCTTTGATGAGTTATGATAATACATTAGCAAGTTGGACTAAAACATACACATTCAAAATTAAGGATCCGTTGGATACACGAAGACGTATGGGCGATTCGGTGTGGCAATATAAATTTTACAGCACAGCGGCGGGATGGTACGGCGATCCCCTCAATCCCGAACAAAATCCAGCCGACTACAACAATTCGGTCCTACGGCTTACAAAATTTTTCTGGTTTCAATTTTATACTTTTGAAGTATCGCAGCAAATTTCACGAGTTTCAGCTTCATTGGTACACGCTAACAGTGATTCTATTACATCTGTTTACCTCGCCATTGCTCAAACCGAATCCTCGCCACGCACAATTACAGATGTGACTCAATTTTTCAACCGTGCGACACGAATAGTTGATTATACACTTCCTTTACCCATTCCAAAATCTTATTTTGTTCGTTTAGTCGGGTACAACGATCAAGGCGACTCGGTTGTGTATAAACGTGGCGGTTATATAATTGCCACTTTGCCGATGCCGGCTTATGTGAAGCACGGTGTTACACTACCGAGTACTGCATCGAACGACTCAACTTCTTTTAGAATTCACGTGCCTGGAAAAGATTATGTTCTTCTGCGTATCGCACCCCTTGGACAAAATCCTGTTACTGCCTCCCCAATAGTAATGAGGCGTGCAACACTCAACAACGAATGGTGGATGAACGTAAAACTTGCGAAAGGAACTTACGAATATCTTTATGAAATTGAAAATAACAAAATGATTTACGATCCATGGGGAAAATGGAACGGCACTAACGGAAGCCGGTTCGCCACAGACTCGACAGGTTTAACTGCCGACGATTATGTTTGGCAAAATACTAATTTCCAGCGTCCGCCAATGGATAAATTAGTTATATACGAACTCAATGTTGCCGAATTTGCCGGCGGTAAGTTAGGACTTCCTGCAGGTGAAGTTACATTCCGCCATTTCATCGAAACAATTCCATATCTCGATTCGCTCGGTGTGAATGCTATTGAATTAATGCCCATCAACGATTATGGATTGATCGGAAAATCGGGTTTCTCGTGGGGTTACGATCTTAATTCTTATTTGGCATTAGAACCCGGTTATGGTTCTCCAGCCGATTTTAAAGCTCTCGTCGATTCCGCACATGGAAGAGGTATTGCTGTAATCGTTGATGTCGTTTTCAATCACCTCAACGAAACGAGTGCCCTCTGGCAAATGGCACAGAACGAAGATATCAATCCTTATTTTAAAAGATGCAGCGACCTTCGATATAACGAAGATCAACTTTGTTTCTTTAAAGATATGGACCATTGGACTAATGAAACACAGGAGTTAATTTATAATACATTGAAAATGTGGATTGATGATTACAAAGTAGATGGTTTCAGATATGATTTGACACAAGGAATCGGTTGGAGAATAACCGAGCCAACGAAAGGAATTTTAGGATGGGCTAATAAAATTCATTCGGAATATGGCGGCGCAATTTATCAGATTGTTGAACATTTACCCGAAAGTCCCGCGCTGATTTTCAACAGCGGCATAACAAGCGGTTGGCACGACAGCTTCAGAGATGAAGTTTTCAAATGCTTAATACCGTCGCAACATCCAACATTGGCAACGATTGAAGATAGGGTGCTCGACCTCGGTGCATATCCAAGTGGCGATACTCCTTCAACTCCCGACCGCTACGCAAACCGAAAAGAACCTGTGAATGCAACAGTAAACCACGATGAGCTATCTTTGATTTACGAGATGATAACCTGGCAGGGCGTACCATTGGAACAGGCGATTCAACGAGATAAGCTTTACGCAACACTTATGTTTACCTCGCTCGGTATTCCTATGCTATGGCAGGGGATGGAGTTTGCTGAACCGCGCGGCTTTCAGAGTGACGGTGAAAAACTTTCGTATCGCCCTGTACAGTTTAACCGTCTTTCAACAGCGACAGGTCAAGTGCACTATAATTATTACAGCAGATTAATTTTCCAACGACTAAACAACCCGGCGCTTCACAACGGAGAGTTACGCAAACTATTCCGATACAATACTGAACGCGTGTTAGTTTGGGGGTTTGAAGATACAAATACCGATGCAAAAATTATGTGCGTTGCAAATTTGAGTAATAGTCAGCAAACGGTGAGTAATGTTCCCTGGCTTGCTTCGGGAACTTGGTTCGATGCTATCGACCAAACCGAGTTCATTGCATCCGGAACAACGTTAAGTAGCTTTACGATTCCGGCTTTCACAGCAAAAGTTTATTCAAACAAACCGGACAGTATTTTACTTTCTGTTGAGAATATCATAACAGAATTTCCAACTGAATTTCGGTTAGAGCAAAATTACCCAAACCCATTCAACCCATCAACGTTAATACGATATGATATTCCGCAAGAAGGATTAGTAATTTTGAAGATTTATGATCTATTAGGTAGAGAAGTAGCAACACTCGTAAATGAATTCAAGAAAGCTGGAAATTATGAGGCGGTGTGGAATGCAGTAGGATTGCCGAGTGGAGTTTACTTCTATCGTATGCAAGCCCACCCAATAAATGGCGGGCAAGTTGGAAGCAACTTCACAGAAACTAAAAAACTTTTATTACTCAAATAATTTATGCTAAACATTGCAATCGAAGCCGCCAAAGAAGCGGGCAAATTTTTAAAACATAACTTGGGAAAAGTTAGAGAGATCAATCTTAAAAGCGGACAGGAAAAAAACCTCGTTACTGAGATTGATAAAAAATCGGAAGAGATGATTGTGGGAATTATCAGAAAACATTTTCCAAATCACGATATACTCGCCGAGGAAAGCGGTAGCGAGCACGGTAAAAAATCGGACTTTCGCTGGATAATAGACCCGTTAGACGGAACAACGAACTTTACACACGGTCTGCCGATATTTTGTGTGTCCATCGGACTTGAACGCAAAGGTGAATTAATTGCCGGTGTAATCTACGACCCGAATTTGAATGAGCTTTTTTCGGCAGAAAAAGGGCGCGGCGCTTTTTTAAACGGCAGACGCCTGCGTGTTTCTCAGACAGCATCTCTCAAACAAAGCTTACTCGTAACAGGATTCCCTTATAACGTAAATGAAAATCCCGACAACTGCATCGAACATTTTGTAAATTTCCTCTTTGAAGGTCAAGCAGTCAGAAGAATGGGATCAGCAGCAATCGATATGGCTTATGTTGCCGCTGGTCGTTATGATGGATTCTGGGAAGTTAATTTGAATGCCTGGGATATGGCAGCGGGAGTTTTGTTGATTCGCGAAGCCGGCGGAAAAGTTACTGGTTTTAAAGGAGAAGAAATAAATATTTATGGAAAACAAATCGTCGCAAGCAATGGATTAATACACGATGAGATGGTGGGATTGATAAGTAGAAAGCCGACTTTACTCAAATAATTTTGAATTAAGTATTATTCTTATTACTTTATACAAAAAGTTTTGTACTAATTAGACTTGTTACAATAACTCATTATAATGAAACCATTTATTCGGTTCCACTATTTGGTCTACTTTGATTTTATTTCATTCAATAATCCATTATGTTCATTATTTGCAATTAACATAATGAATTTGTAATTTTAATTAACAAACGATAGAAAACGGATAATAATATGATAAATCAGGATAATCAAAAAGAAATTCTTGAAATATATGCCGAATTAGAAAAAAAAGCTAAAGAGATTTATCCGGATATTGAAAAAAATATTGAGACCTTCAACTCGATTAGAGTTGAGCAAGAAAGTTATTTAAATTATATTTCTTTATTAAATGAGCAATCCCTCTCAAAGGCTTCCAATCAAACTTGTTTAGAATAAGATGCCAACTTGGGGGCAAATATTAGCTGAAATTCAAACTGCAATTAAAAACAATGATCCTGCAGCTTTTGATACTGTACGTAATAAATATTTAAAAGAATTATCAGATAAAACAAAAAGAAACACTATAATTTACGCTAGCCGGTGGACAAGTGGAGACATACCAGCAAACATAATATCTATTACTGATGAAGATTTACAAGCTTTTATGGAAGCAATCCACGGACTAAGTGGTGATAAATTAGATTTAATATTACACACTGGTGGCGGGTCTGCCGAAGCTACTGATGCTATTGTAACTTATTTAAGGCAGAAGTTTAATGAAATAAGAGTATTTATACCTCAAGCAGCAATGTCTGCCGGGACGATGTTCGCTTTGTCAGCAGATGAAATAGTAATGGGAAAGCATTCCTTTATTGGACCAATCGATCCTCAATTTATTTTAAATACTGGTGTAGGAGTTCAAGCGGTACCAGCACAAGCAATAATTGAACAATTCAAAAAAGCACAAAAAGATTGTGCGGACAATCCCAAGAATTTAAATTCTTGGCTGCCAATGTTAAGCCAATACGGACCGGCATTACTCGTTCAGTGTCAAAATCAAATTGATTTTGGCATGGACTTAGTAAAAAACTGGCTGGGCAATTATATGTTTAAAGGAGATGATGGAAATAAAGCAGCAAAAATTGCTGAGTTTTTATCAAATCACGATAATTTTAAAACTCACGGAAAACATATTAACATTGAAAAAGCTAAAGAAATAGGTTTGAAGATAATGGATTTAGAAAATGATCAAGATTTACAAGAAAAAGTTCTTTCTGTTTTTCACGCCACTATGCATACACTAAATACTACTGCGGTTAAGGTGGTATGCAATCAAAATGGTAATGCCTTTATCAAGCAATTTCAGGTGCAGGTACAAAGAAGATAAAATTTTTATTTAAACAACTCACACACTCCTCGCCTTCTTCAACCGGTTCTGCACCAGGTCGCATACTGCCCAGTAAACTTCTTTCCGCTCTGCTTCTGTTAAACCGATTGCATCTCCGCCAGAGGCGGATGCACCTTTGGTGCAAAACACAACTTCATCCAACGCTTCTTGTCCTGAGCGAAGGCGAAGGATGCGGTCGGGCAAAGGATTGGGCTGCTGGGAAATTGTCTGAACCAAGATTTACTTGATTAGAAGATTACCACGATTGATATAATCCCGGTAATCCTATTAATCGTGGTACTTTTTATTATGAAGCCCCTTGAAATGTAAACTTTTACTTCCAAAGTTTATCAATAAACCAACTTCCATCTCGATCTCTAAGGCACGCTGATAAATAACTTCTTAAAAACCATTTCCCAACGTCGAATGCACCTTCATTGCACAGCCGATAATTTTCTCTGTTATATCTTCGTATTTCATTGCTTTCTCCTTTGCCTGAACCATGATTCACTTGATTATGGGATTACCTTGATAAAATATAATCACGGTTCAGACTGATTTCGCTTTTCTCAACCTATTCTGCACAAGCTCGCACACCGCCCAGTACACTTCTTTTCGTTCAGCTTCGGTGAGACCGAGCGCATCGAAGACAACATCATCCAACGCTTTGCGGTCGGGCAAGGGATTGGGCTGCTGAGAACGGATTTCTTTATCACCTTTTAATCCGCATTCTTCATAAAAAGTTTTGACTGGACGATTCTTTATTTGATCAAAAGCTTTCAGAAAATTTTTTTGATTGGCGATTCCTGTTTTATCTAATAGTAAAAACTTTGGGATCTCTGGACCGTATGTTGTCAACAGACCATCTCCCAAATTTACTCTTCCAAAAAGTTCAGTTGAAAATATATGTAATGTCGAATTAAGTAAGGCTAAATTAATCTCTAAATCATTTTCATCTAGAACTTTCCCAACAAACATAATATCACCAACATAAATTTTAACTGGAAGAACTGGAGTCCAATTTCTCTTATCTCGAAATCGTAGCATAACAAAATGGTGTTGGTCTTGTTTTCCCAAATCATACCATCTCTGTCTTCCACTACAACTTGGTCTTTCATTGAATCCCTGTTCCTCACCCCACTCAATATACTTCAGGGCTTTTGTGCCTTTCAGTTCTTTCTTCTCTTCGTGGCACATGAAGATTTTGTACTTCAGTTGTTTCGGGTCAATCAAAATACTCTTACATTCCCTTGGGCTTTTTATCACCGGCTTCAAAAACTCTTTCT
Organism: Bacteroidota bacterium; assembly: GCA_030017895.1. Lineage (NCBI taxonomy): Bacteria > Pseudomonadati > Bacteroidota > Bacteroidota bacterium. The sequence continues at coordinate 10,826 of JASEGV010000011.1, forward strand.
CAATCTGCCACTCGGCAATCTTTGCGTCGTCAAGGTAGAAGAACTCGTTGGCGCCAGTTGTGAATCCACGCCGCACTTCTGCAATATCGCCCAGCCGCACAAGTTTACCTTTGCCTTTCTCCAATATCGTGAAGAAAATGTCCGGTGCGCGGAGGTACTTGCCACCCCATTTATCGCCAGTGTATTCGGCTATAACGTCATTGCGAATCCCGCTTTGGCGGGATGAAGCAATCTGACCTTTCGAGGATGAATCGGATTGCTTCGTCGTCCCTTCGGGACTCCTCGCAATGACAGTTTCCTCTTTTGTTTCAATCCCTGCCTTCCACAAATCTTTCTGCTTAATCGGATAAACGCGGTAATCATCTGTCGAAGTAATTGCAGTTGCACGCTCAATCTGCTGCAGTGTATCGCTTATCGCCGCAAGCTCAAACGGCTTCCGGAAATTTACAAACCGCACTACATTCTCCGATGATACTTCTACTTTCGAGCCAGCCGTTGTGGATATTACAGTTTTCTTTTCAACTGTAGAATCTTTCACAAAAACATTTATCGTTGTATTCACATCGGCTTTTTCGAACGAGCGTTTGGCGCTGTTATCATAAACTGCTTTGATGCGACTATTGCGCAGTAAAAACTCCTGAAGCTTGGCTCCATACCCAACATCGAGCCACGAGTTGGAACAGATGAAACAAAGCACGCCTTTTTCTTTCAATAAATTTATTCCACGCAAGTAAAAGTAAACATACAGATCGCTTTTTTTATTAATCTTTAAATTTTGATTTTTATAAAGCGCCTCATACGTTTCAACTAAATCGTCTTTGGTTAAACCGATGTTAAACGTATTGAAAAGCTCATTAATCTTTTCCTGCCGAAGGTAAGGTGGATTCGCAATACAAATATCAAAACCGTATCTGTAGGACGACTCGCCAAGTAGTCCTGAGGTCGAGTCAGCGACTCGACCTACATCATAAATTTCCGCAAAATGAATTTGCCAAAGTATATGCGGCAGTGTATCGATATTCTCTACTTTTACAAAACCTAATGCTTGCGATATTTCATTCTCCTTCTCTGCTATCCTATGTCTCAATTCTTCTTTAGAAATAGAAACAAGAGCAGCGTCATTTTTTCTTAATTCTTCGAAGTTGAAAAACTTTTCTTTCAGTTTTATAAGCTCGGGAATTTTATCAGCCACAAACAAATCGGGCGCGTGGTCGCTTAACCTGATGTCAAGGTTGAATGCTTGTCCTTTTTCTTTTAATCCTTTCTTACCAACGCCAGCCGAAGCAACCAGACTATCGCCTACACGGAGTTTGAAATCTAAATTCGGAAGAGCCGGAATTAATTTAAGCTCTTCAGGAGATTTGATATCTTCTTCTTTCCCATCTCCTCTGCGATAATCAACTACGAGCGAGAGCCAGAAACGGAGCTTGGCAATTTCAACCGCAAATTGGTCGATATCCACTCCGTATAAATTGTTTTGAATGATATTTAGTTTTAACTCGAATATGCTTCGCGGGTTTGCAAGTTTGTTCTCAAAGATATAACGGAGCTGTCCTTCGTTTAATTTGCTTGCAAGGGCTTTGTATATTTGCACTAACTCTTGCATCATACGAACAGGATAGGCGCCTGAACCGACAGCAGGATCAAGTATTTTGATATTGTGTATAAGGCGGTAGATAGCGAAAGCTTGTTCTTCCGAGAGATTTTTTGCGTTCCATCCATCAACCAGGTCTGCGATAGATGAATGCAGAACTTGTGTATGTTCTTCTAAGAATGTTTTCAGCGACTCACGACACATCAAGCCGACTTCTGTGGGATGTGTATAGAATGCACCTTGTCCGTGTCGTTCGGCGATGAGTTCCTCATAAGCGTAACCGAGTAAATCGGGGTTGAGAGCTACTTCAATATCTATAGGAGTATTTTCTTGTATTGTGAAATTATATCTATCGAGAAGTTTATCGAAAATCATATCGAAAGCTTCATTCTCAACTTTGACTTTCTCGTCGTCCCACTCGTGCGACCTTTCGAAAAGTCCTCCATTCAGATAAGGCACTCTGCCAATTATTTTTCTGATAGCATCCGTCTCTTCAACTGTTCCTACAGAACCTTTCATCCAAGGACGATTGAGTCCGTGAAAGAATAAATACTTGAAGAAATACTGCCACTGATTTTGCTGGCCTAATTTTTCCCTTTGACGTGCGAGATATGACCGACGAAGCTCTAATGAATCGGAATCTTCTACAAACAGCCATCCTTTTTTCTCTAAGAATTTCAGGAATAGCAATCGATTCAAAAGCAGTTGAGCAAAAGAACGTTTATTTTCTTCAGAAAGATTGGTTATGTATGATTGTATATCCCTGAAAGTATCGCGAAGTTCTTGGAAGAATTTATCAGTTACACTCTTTACATCGAAAGCTTTCGACCATTCATCAAGCCAAAGTTTTGGTGAAATGCTAAACATATCTACCTCAGGCATTTGCAGCGCTTTAAGATTGAACTCGCATAGTGTTCGAATGTAACTTGACTGATACTCCCAACCGAAAGTGCTAAGTTTTGCTTTCTCTGGTTTACCGTCTTCAAAATGCGCAAACGTATAATTCTTCCAATCGGGTGTGCAAATGAAAAGGAGATTATGCGGATTCCACGTTGGATAATCTTTGTGCTTTCGTTTCATCGGCGCAAGCGCACGGATTAGTTTCCTCAACTGCGTTACATACACTTGCGGTTTAGCAAGATGGATAAAGAAGATACCCCAAGGTTGATCGTGCGTAAACGGACGAAGCTGAGAAATTCTTGAGCCGCGCAGGTCATCGCTCTTTAAATCCATTTCTTCCGGCGACCAGCCGTAGGTAAGTTCGTCAAATGAAATATCATCCTGAATTTTCCATCCGAGATGATCTTTGAAAAATTGGAAGAATGAATTTTGGTTGTGTATGTTCTGAACTGCTTCTGATGGTATGTGCTTCAACGTTTTCTCCTTACTGAATATTTTTGCTTCGGCTCTTCAACTCTAAATCCGATCTGCCGTTTTGGTTTTTCGGGAGGAGTCATTAGCTGTCGTATTGCTTCAAAAATATTTCTAATTTGGTTATCATGAGACTTTATTTTTTGTTCTAATTCAAAGAGTTTTTGTTCAATATCTTTATGTGCCAATAATACTTGCCTGATTTTTACAAATGCTCGCATAATGATAATGTTGACTTGAATTGCTTGTTTGCTGCGTAGAACACTGGAAAGCATTGCGATTCCTTGTTCTGTAAAAGCAAATGGAAGTTTTCTTGTGCCTCCTTTTTTTGATGTTCCAAAATGGAACATCAAATTCTGAAATTCTTCCTCCGATAATTGAAACATAAAATCGGAGGGGAAGCGGTCAATATTTCGCTTGACTGCTTTGTTCAAATCTCGTGTTTGAACACCATAGAGATAGGCAATATCTTTATCGAACATTACTCTGTTTCCACGGATAAGAAAAATTCGCTGCTCTATAATTTCAATTGGAATCAATGTTTTGGTATTCATCTTATTTTCTCCTTCGTAAACGATATTTTACTTTTGCTGCCATCAACGCACCATGCTCGGTAAAAACGTACGGTAAAAATCGGGGGTCGCGATGTTTCTGTGAACCGGTAACAAATTGTGACCGGTTGGTATTGCGCTTTACTGCTTGATTTAAAGCTTTTGTGGTTACACCATATTTGTTATTGTGATAAGGGTTTTAAACTACGTCGGGTAAGTTGTTCCCGTGCTGCTATGATTGCCTGATGCAACTTCTTTTCTAACACTTTTCGCGGGGGCAATTCAGTCATATATTCTGCCACACGAATGCCTGTTTTGTGAAGCTGCAGAAGTTCAACTTGTTCGTGTTTTTCCAACCAACGGAGATACAGCTCCATTTGCCCTTTATCCGCAGCTTTAAACTTTTCAAGCTTCAAATCTATGGCAACCAATCGTTTTAGTGTACGGTGATAGAAGAGGAGATCGATGTAATAATCCTCACCATCGACAGTTATGCGTTTCTGCCGTTCAACAAAGCTGAAACCGACGCCTAATTCCAAAATGAACGATTTTATTTCTCTGAGGATTGCAGACTCAATGCCTTTTTCGCTGTATGTATCTTTCAATCCGAGGAAGTTGAGTAAGTAAGGATCACGAAAGACGAGGTCGGGTGTAAGTTTATCTTCGTCACGAAGGGATTTCAATTCTTGCTTGATAAGTTTGACAGGTTTCTTAGAGATGGCGGTGCGTTCGTAGAGCATACCAGAAATTTTTTCGCGTAACATTCTAACACTCCACCGTTCAATGCGGCACATCTCTGCATAGAAGTCACGTTTGAGTGGTTCTTCAAATACAAGAATCTCCACAAAGTGTGACCATGATAATTGTGCAGACAGTGTCTGCACAATTTTGACGTTAGGAAATATCTCAGCAAAGCGAATCATGTTAAATAAATTACGTCTGCTGAAACCATTACCATACTCATTGACCAATTGTTTCGACAGTGTCGAGACAATTTGTTGCCCATACTCAGCCCGCTCTTCGCCGAGAACATTTGTTCGGATCATCTTCCCAATCTGCCAATACAGCAACACGAGACTGGAATTAACCGCCTGCGCTACTTGCCCGCGAGTAGTTTCTATCAGTGAACGTATCTCGGTGAACAGGTGTCGTGCCACTTGCTGTGTTTTCGCAGATTGGGCTTTGACCAAGCTTGTATCGCGTTGTGGCTTTTTCATCAGCATACCTCCATCCAGCAAACTAAAATTGCTTTTTCTCCTATCACCACCTGCATGTTTCGCAGCTCGGTATTAACTTTTTTCTGTTCGATCAACTTGATACTTTTTCTTAACTCTTCCATTGGTTTTTCAACTACTCTTGGTGTTTCAGGTGAGGATTCAATAATAGCATGTATCGCTTCTATATCTTCGAGGATATCATCGTTGCCAAATCTATGGTAATACCATCTGCACTCACCCGGCACGGATAGCTCATTCCCTCTCTCATCTTTCACAACTCGTGATGGAAAACGATAAGCGGCAAAAACACCCTGCGGTTGGTTCGATTGATGTTGCTTTCCAGAGAATAAACGCTTAGGCAATTTGGGCAATATATCTGCTAAATTTGGATGTTTTTTCAAGATATCATCGAATATTAGTCGTATCTTTTCTTCGTATGAGATGATTCCATTGTAGGTAGCATTGAAATTACGTAGCGCATCATATTCTTCTTCGGGAGTAAGTATATATTTACCTTCGATACCTAATGTTTTTGAAATCCGTAACAACTTACCTGAAACACGCTGATAGAGATCTAACAACTCATCAAGCTCATCAGGTGGTAGGAAATTCCAGAAACGCACAACACAATTTTCGCGACCAAGCATCTTCTCAATTTTCGGATCAAGCCTTCTGTCAACACGACCGATGCGCTGCATGAGACGGACAGGATTCCAATGTAAATCGTAATTTATAAGAAGATTGGCATCTTGTAAGTTTAGTCCTTCCGAAAGAATATCTGTAGAAATCAAAATTCTAATCGGTTGATTAAGATATTTTTGAACTTCTTCTTCAGAGCAATTATAATAGGGTGAGAATCGTTTTATTACAATCTCTCTATCTTTTTTTGATGTGCTGTCTAATTCTTCAATATCATCTAATCCTTTTGCTTTCAGTTGCTTATAGAGATAACGAGCAGTATCCCTGTATTGCGTGAATATAATTACCTTTTTCGTTTTTAGTTCTTTATCATCATTCAATAGATTGATGAGTCGTTTCAGCTTGTCGTCCGATTGTTCTGTGATATTGGAATGAATAAACTGCAGAAAATCGGCTAACTCATCCATATCGCGCTTCACACTTACAATAATATCTTCGATGAAGAAATCTTCTTTAATTAATTGTTTATTTGGTTCGGGTAGAATATCGTCTTCTTCAACTTCCGATTCTTCATCTTCATCAACAAAACGGTCGCGCCAATGTCCCTCAACCATTTTCCAAAAATCGTCGTGTTTTTCTTTCCACTTCTCCCACTCTTCTTTCTCATAATAACGAAGGAATCGAGCTAACGAACGCAATAAATCTTCACAGGAAGCTTCGAATGCCTTGTATGAGGATTCCATACGTTTTAAAAGTGTTGCTCGAATTAAAGAAATAACTTGGCGTTCTCTATTCTCAATTTTTCTATCGATTTGGGATTTATCTTTTCTAAAATTCTCAGGATTATAAAGGGCTAATTCAACAAATGGAGAATCTTTATTGAATGATTTCTTGATGCTTTCAAATAGTTCTCCATAGATTCTTGCAAGTTGATAATCTGCAACAACAGGTTTTTCGCGTTCAGGAAAATAAAACTGGTTATTTCCGATTTGTTTGAAATACTGTTTTGCGTAATCACGACTTCTCTGAATTACGACAGTACGGAAAAGAATATCATCCCGCAGTATTTTTTCTGCTTCAATAACATCGAATTCTGGAAATAAATTTTCTTCACCTTCAACTTTCGATTCTACTCCCATCTTTGCTTCGATTGCTTTTTCTTTCTTAACAAAATATGATCTTGTATCACTTATACCAAGTTTCTGAAAATACTCTCTCTTCTTTCTTGTAAAATATTCCATTAAGTGTAATATATCGAATAAAGAATTATTAACCGGTGTAGCAGTTAGCATGAAGATTTTTTTCTTCCTGCCGTTAAACTCTACAATGTCGAAAAGTTTCTCGCTTCTCTGCGCATTCGGAGTTCTAAAGTGGTGGGCTTCATCAATAATTATTACATCTGCTCTTTCACGAATACTGGCTAAATGATCTTTTAGTTTTTCTCTATGGAGGTCGGTGTGATTGATAACTTCTATCAAATCACCGCTAAATGAACCACCATAGTACTTCGACAAATATTCTTTTATCCTTCGTTCCCAAACACTTACTCTAGCTGATTTAGGAACGATTAAAGCCACACGCTTTCTTTCGTGGAGAAATCTTTCAATAAGCATTAAACCGATATAAGTTTTACCAAATCCAACACCATCACAAATCAAGGCACCTCCCCATTGTTCTGCAATCCACAATGCTTGCCGGTAGCCAATTCGCTGCAGGTCATCGAGTATGGGATAAATTTTTGACTCCCGTTCTTCCCAGGCTGTGGTTGGAATTTCTTTTCCATGAAAATATTCATAAAGAGCTTTTACATAAACTTCAAAGGGTGAATAAAGTTTAATATGCGGCTCAATCACTTTGAGCAATTCTTCTCTCACTTCCTCCGACTCTTGCCATGCTTTGTCGAACCATTCTTGCAATGCTTTAAGCTGGAGCTGATCAGTAGTAAACAGATTTAACTCAAGATTTCTCGTTAGCCCTGGTTCAGTAAAATTACTTGATCCAACTATACCGAAGTTCACCGGGCTTGGGGGTTTTGTTTGCATCAAATAAGCTTTAGCATGAAATTTTGCTTGTCGGTAAATTTTAGGTTCGATTTGTTTTTTCAGTAACGCTTCCCTAATAGCAAGGAGCCCGGTTAAGCTGTCGTCTTTTTCCTTTTCTCTCTCAATACTTTCTTCGCTTGCTTCGGTTAAGGCATTAATTAGCTCATTACGGGTTCGCTTGGTGGTTTCATCTCCCATTACAATCCGAACTTTTTCCAATTGATTCCAAAACGAATCTAGAGCGAGAAAAGACCCAATCTCAAAATATCCTGTTGCGATATCTAAATGTTTAGATTCAGGTAGTAATCTTTTGAGCGCATCCAAGACAGTGTTTGCATCACGATTATCAATGATAGAATTTAATGCTTTCATAATACGTTACCTTTTACACTAAAAGTTAAAAAATATAATCAACAATTACTAAAGGTTCAAAATCTTTTCACTCAGCCACTTTCTCCCAGCCCATTTTCGAGATATGGTTGATCAAAATTCCACCTGCTACCGCTGCAACTGCGAGAAATATGGCAGCGTGAATATATTCTCCGAGTATAAACTTTCCGAAACCAAAGAGCATCGAATAAACTAAAACAACGCCGGCAAGCCAGTCGAATGCGAGGAATGCCAGACCTGAATCCTGTTGAACATCGGGAAGTGTTTCGGCAACCGGTTGCCAGAATCCACCAGGATGTATTCGTCTGAAGAAGTTTTTTAAAGTTTCAGCATCCGTTGGTTTTGTAAGAAATGTAATTACTATCCAAACAACCGTAGTGAAACCTACAATAATAAAAAGCGACTCGGGAAATTTTATATCTGTGAAAAACTTAACATAACCGAAAGCAATAAACGGAGCTATCATTGCAGAAATTTCAGACCATGCATTTATCCTCCACCAATACCAGCGCAGAATTAAAACGAGTCCGAGCCCGGCGCCGGCTTCTATTATAAAAGCCCACGCACCGGAAATTGTATTTATAACGAGTGTAAGTAAAACCGACACAATCATTAAAGCGATTGTTGCGAACCGCGAAATTTGCACGTAATGTTTTTCGGTAGAATTTTTCTTCACAAATCTCCTGTAAAAATCGTTGATGATGTATGATGTTCCCCAGTTGAGATGAGTCGCAATCGTTGACATATAAGCCGCAAAGAAAGCGGCGACTAATAGACCGAGCAAACCTGTTGGTAAGTGGTCGCGCATCGCGTAAACATAACCCAACTTTTTGTCAGTCAAATCGGGATAAAGCACAAGCGTTGCAAGTCCCACCAAAATCCAGGGCCAGGGACGCAAACAATAGTGAGCAATTGTAAACCAGAGAGTTGCAAGGAGTGAGTGCTTCTCGTTTTTTGCCGACATCATACGTTGAGCAGCGTAACCACCGCCGCCCGGTTCTGCACCCGGATACCACGAAGCCCACCACTGAATACCGATGAAAGCAAGAAACGCCGAGAGTGATAGCGCCAGCGCCCCGCTGATTCCCATTTCATCCACCGATTCAATCGATGGAAAAAATTGGAATGTCCATTCCGGTAATTTCTCTTTTAAACCAGCCACGCCACCGACTTCAGGTAATGAAAGCACAACAACAGCAAGAATTATTGTTCCAGCCATCGCGATTATAAATTGAAACACATCGGTAACAGCAACCCCCTATAAGCCCGAAAGTGCTGAATAGATCGCAACGATGATCATACTTCCGGCTACGTAAAGAATTACTTGTGATTCAGGAATTCCGAAAAGTCCGTGAAGAATTGTGCCCATCGCAACGTTCACCCATCCCATAATTATACAATTGATGAAAAGTCCGAGGTAGATTGCACGAAACCCGCGTAAAAAAGCGGCTGGCTTGCCCGAGTATCGTATCTCAGCGAATTCTACATCGGTCAAAATTCCGGCACGCCGCCATAACCGTGCAAAGAAAAACACAGTTAACATTCCACCGAAGACGAAGTTCCACCAAAGCCAGTTACCGGCAATTCCGTTTTGAGCCACAAGCTCTGTAACTGCAAGCGGAGTATCTGCGGCAAAAGTAGTTGCAACCATCGAAGTTCCGGCAAGCCACCAGGGAAGGTTTCTGCCCGACAGGAAAAACTCAGATGTATTTTTGCCTGCCCGCTTTGAGTAGTAAACTCCGATGATGATTGAGATTATGAAGTAAAGTACGATTAAAAGCCAGTCGAGTAATAGCATAGGATAATTTTTGATTTTTGATTTATGATTTATGATTTATGATTTGTGATTTTTTTCTTTTTTAAAGATATTATTGCTGAAGCAAAGATTGCAATCAGTTCATTCGCTTCTTGCATAAGATTTTTCACTTTATCAATCGGCATTAGATTAGATTCGACAATCAATTCCATCCAATAAAACGACTCATCAGCTTCTTCTTCAACTAAACCGAGCTTGTATTCAAAATCGACTTGAGAACGTGCACGCAATGCAGAACGATAATTCGCACCAACGGATGTTCCAGACCTAAGAAGTTGATTACCAACTATTTTACCGATTTGTGTTTTTGGCAAATTGTTTACCAATTTGATTACTCGTAATGCAAATTCCTTTGTTCTATTCTTTAATTCTTCTTTATTCATACCATCGTTCCTTCATATTTTATTTTAAATTCATAAATCAGGAATCATAAATCATAAATTTACACCTCGGTTTTTCTCATCTTGCTCACCATAACTCCCACCGCTACTGTAGTTACACTTCCAATCACCGTGTACCAAGTCCAGGCAATGCTTGTAAAATAAATTACACCTATCATTACAATAACCCCTGTCGCGAAAGCAATTAAAGCATCGCGCTGTCTGGTTTTCTTAAATAAAACACCTAACAAGAAAGTTCCCAATAAGCCGCCATAAGTGAACGAAGCTATACTCAGCGCCAGTTCAACAACTGTTTTCGGAGTGTTCATAAAAATAAATGCCGAACCAATCAGCAAACAGCACCATAGTGCAGTGATGATTCGAGAGATTCTTAACTCGCTATCGGGCGTGTTTGTTTTACTAAACAATGGTTTATAAAAATCGAACATCACAGCCGAGGCGAGTGAGTTCATCGAACCGGAAAGTGTGGACATTGCCGCAGCCAAAAGTCCTGCGATAATTAACCCCGCGATACCCGATGGGATATGATTGATTATGTATTGAGGGAAAACTTCGTTCGGATCCATCTTGGCGCCGTTGTAAAAAACGTAGAGTAAAATTCCGATGAATAAAAACAAAGCGAACTGAAACATCACGATGAAGCCGCTTGTTATAATTGCTTTCTTACTGCTTGATAGCGAATCGGTTGAGAGCAATCGCTGCACTATTAGCTGGTCGGTTCCGTGCGATGCCATAGATAAAAACATCCCGCCTAAAACGCTTCCCCAAAAAGTATATGGAGTTGAGAAGAAAGTTTTTAAATCTAAATTAAATCCGAAATTAAAGAGAGAAAATTTTTCTGAAATGTTCCGAACTGCGAATATAGATGCGATGCTTTCGGGAATTTGTGAGCTCAAAACCCAAATTGCCGCAACAGCGCCTCCCAAATAAATAAACATCTGAACAACATCCATCCATATTACGGCACGTATTCCACCGATGTAAGTATAGACAAGTGTTACAACGGCAGTTAACATAATTGCAGTCGGATAATCGACACCTGTGATTAATTTAATTGGGATTGCAGTAGCGTAAAGACGGACTCCGTCGGCAAAGAGGCGCGTTATCATAAAAACAAGCGATGCGGTTTTACGTGTTGTAGTGCCGAAACGGTTTCCCAGAAAAGTGTAAGCGGTCTCGATGTTACCGCTGAAATATGCAGGTAAAAATATAAAAGCGATTAAAACCCTGCCGACGATGTAACCGATTGTAAGCTGTAGAAAATTTAAGTTAGCAACGTATGCAACTCCCGGAATGCTTATGAATGTGAGAGTGCTTGTTTCGGTTGCAACGATAGCAAAACATACAGCCCACCAGGGAATTTTGCGGCTGCCTAAGAAATAATCGTGTGTAGATTTTTGTTTACCCCCGGATATAATTCCAAATATTGCTACACCCAAAAGATAAACTGCGATGATTAAATAATCGAGAGAAGAAAAACCCATTGTCGGTTGGGTTTAACCTTTTATGGCTTGTTTAACTGTCTTGAAGATTTGAAAAATCCGGTCGAGTTGTGAAATTTTCAGTAAACTCGCAATCGAATTGTTTACGTTAGCAAATCTAACTTCTCCATCGTGCTCGTGCATTGTACGATGAGCAATCAGCAAGGCACCCAATCCGCTGCTATCGCAGAACTGTACATCTTTCAAATCTACTACAAGCACCGACGCTTTTTTAGGTTTGCATAGTAGTAAAAACTCGGCTTTAAGCTGAGAGGAGATAGAGGTATCGAGTTTCTTTTCATTTAATTTGAAAATTGTAACATTATCTTCTTTTCTAACATCAAATTTCATTCATTAACTCCGATTAAAACATTTTTAGGTACTGTACAAATTGTTGATAAATATTACTTGCCGGTTGCGCCTTGTTAAAGTTAAACTGAACATTATAAAAAGTATCGGCGGCACGATCCGCCAAACCGATACGGTATTTTGCACCGGTTGCTTTGCAAATATAAGCAGTGTATAAGACGAAATCAAGGTTTAAATTAATTATTACATCATAACTTGTTTCGCGGAGTCTATCAAGAAAGTTTTGTCGTGGTAGAAAAAATTTGTTTATGTGGCTGGCGCTCATTCGTATCACTTTGCTTCTCGGTAATTCGCTCAAAGAAGTCGAACGTATCCCTTCCGTAACGATAGTGATTTCTTTATTCTCAAGTTTATCGCGTATTGTCCGAAACGCAATACCGGCAGCTTGAGCATCTTCGTAATCGACAGGAAGCACTATAAGAATTGTCCGTGCGTGAGATATGAAATCTGTTAATTCTTGCTGAGTATCCTTTTCTTTCCTGTACAAAAACTTTGTGTATTGAAGCCCTATGTATTCAAGCGTGTGTTCGAACATTTTTATGAATGAGTTTGTTAAATTTTAAATAAATATAAGCAAATTAGGAATTAATAGAAACTTTATATATCTTATTCCCGCAATCAACAGTACACCGTTGTTTTCCGAAAGGAAGGATGTGGCGACCGCAAGGAAGCAAAATCTTGCTTTACGATCGAACTGATGTGAAACGTTAGCCCACTAGAGGTAAAAAGTAATTTCAGCGTTCAATATCGTGTTTTCAAGCAACAAACCAGGGGTACCTCAACTCCCAGAGGATCGGGAGATTCAACATTTATCTGCCAAATGTTATTAAGGCGGAAAAAGAAAGGATACGTTCCATGGAAAAAGGAACTGTAAAGTGGTTTAATGGAGCCAAAGGTTTTGGTTTTATTACACGTCCAAGCGGCGAAGATGTCTTTGTTCATTTCAAAGCAATCGTTGGCGACGGGTATAAAAATCTGAACGAAGGCGACCGCGTCGAATTTGAAGTCGAACGCGGGCCTAAGGGTCTCCAAGCTACAAACGTTTCAAAGGTCTAATCTACGAATAGTCGTAGACCACGGTCGATGAACTTAAATTATAACCCCGCATCTTGCATCAGTGAGATCGGGGTTTTTTATTTAAGTATTTCAGTAATACCGACGCGTATCATCATAACCGCGATTGCAGCCAAAAACAACGAGGCAACTTTAGCAATCGCACGCGAACCGGCTTTCCCCATTATTTTTAAAACCTGATCAGCATACCAAAAAACAATCCACACTATTATTAAATTAAGGGAGATGGAGGTTATCGTCCACAAGTAACCGTACGAGTCAACTATCATGAGGATGGTGGTTAAAGCGGCGGGTCCCATAATCAGAGGAATTCCAATCGGAACTACACCTACAGCCGATTCAGGATTTTTACGAGCTGTATCGCTTGAAAAAAGTAAATCGTTAATAGCAAGAACCAGTAAAACAAGTCCGCCGGCAATTCTGAAATCGTTTTCGGTAATCCCTAAAAATGCGAATAAAAGTTTTCCCGTTCCAAGAAAGACGATAGAAATTACAAGAGCCGTTAGCGTTGCCTCGATTATTAGTCGCTTACGACGCTTCTCTGTAATTCCCTCCGTCAAACCTAAGAATAACGGAAGCGTTCCGAGAACATCCATTGCAACGAACAGCGGGATGAATGCAAGCAGAAATGTTTCGAAGGGCGACATTGTGGCTTATTCTACAGTTATTCCTTTTGCTTCCAAAGCTGATTTGATAATTTTAATTGCTTCCTGCCTTGGAATTAGCAAACGTGCTTCAGCCTCTGCAACCGCATTGGCAAGCCTTCCCCTTTTGTCTCTTAAAAATAAAAATATGTGATACCCGAGTCGGTTGATGTCATTCGGTTCGACTGCAGAGATATCTCGCACGGCATTGTATGCAATTTTTTCTAACGATTCTTCTGAAAACTCTTTTACTTTAGGTGGATTTTTTGTTGTCATATTATTTGGCTCTTTATTGTTTGAAATATTTTAGTGTCCGGCTATTTGTTCAATCATTAATTTGCTTAGATAGAAAAGGAGCATACCGGCAAATACAATGATAGGTGTTATACGGTTCTCTGACCTGTTAATCTCAGGAATTAAATCGCTAGCTCCGACATAGGTTGCTATGCCTGCGGAAATAGCGAATACAATTCCGATAATCGTAGGGTCAATTTCAGCTAAGAAAAAAACTGCAATAATTCCTGCCATAGTAGCCATTCCTATAGCAACTGTTGCCCAAAAAGCATTTTTACGTGTCTGATTTGATGCTAACATAATTGTTGCAACCGTGAGTCCTTCTGGTAATTTGTGAAGCAACACTGCGATAAAGAGCATCAAACCGATATAGAAGTCGAAATGGAAAGCTGCTGAAATTGCAAGTCCATCGAAAAAAGCATGAATTAAAAGTCCGCTAAGCGCTGAATAGCTTGCAGTCTTCGATAGCATTATATCGGTGTGTGTTTCTTCTCCGAAGTGGAGGTGTCCGACTATCGTATGTTCAAAAAAATGTATTAGCGCAAAGCCCAACAGCATAAACAGAGGAGCAGAGTGCCCTAAGTGTTCTATACTTTCGGGAATTAATTCTAAAAAAACGAGAGCGAGAATAAAACCGGCGCCGAGAGCAATTAGATATTCCTGTACTTTTTTGGGCCAATCTTTTTTTAAAATAACAAGGCAGCCGCCTAAAATCTCAGCAGCAGCCGCAAATAACCCGAATAATATTATTGTAAACATCTAATTACTCCCGTATGATTTTTTGATATACTGTTTTGCCTGTTCGCGTGAACCGTCGTATGTAGTCATTTTTAAAACTTTATTGTATTGCTTTAATGCCAAATCGCGTTTCGACTGTAAATCGTAAATCATACCGATTTTTAAATTAGTCATTACCATAAAACCCGATTGATTATCTGTATCGAGCGACCGCGATTGTTCGTCGCATTTGTAAAAATGATTAAGCGCTGAATCATAATTCCCAACATTAAAATGATAAATCCCTAAATAATATTGTGCTTCGCGAACTGCCGATTCGTTATAACCTAAATAATTTTTTGAATTGTTATCGAGAACTTCCAAAAAAATATTTTTCATCTCATTCCACTTACCTAACGAACCGTACAACCTGCCTACATATCTATGAAAAATAGGGTTGTTGGGAAATTTAATATAGAGTTTTAAAGCAAGCGGAAGTGCCTGACTGTATTTTTTTTCATAATTAAAAAGTATTTGGATAAGAAAATAAGTTGCTTCATAATTTGCATAGCGTGCTTTTTCGGCTGCTTGCTTTAGTTGTTGAACGCCAAGCATCTTATCGCCTTTTGGAAATAATATTACAAAAGGTTTTACAATCGGATATTCTTCGGGTATTACATCCCTGTAATAATTATAGATACCCATTCCAAGCAGCACATCAGTATTGGTCGGCTCAAGATTATATGCTTGATGAACAATTGGGATTGCAAGTCTTCCGTCGTTCGCCGCATACAACCATTGTTCACGATGAACCCGGAGTCGTCCTCGGAATCCAATTGCACCTCCTTTAAAAAACAAAGCGGTCAGATCAGTCGTATTTGATTCGAGTTTCTTATCGCATAAAAAAATTACCTTTTCGAGCAGCGAGTAAAAATAATTGTCGTTTGAGGTGTTTTCAGGATTGACGATTATTCTCCACCATTCAATCATAGCAAGAAAAAAATGTCCCGATGGGTGGTCGGGATTTTGTTTGATAACTTTTTGAAATTCAATCTTGGCGTTGTCGAATTGTAAACTGTAAATTAATTCAACTCCCCGCTGTGTTAAAGCATCGGCGGTGCTGTCTGGAATCCATTGAGAAAATGAATTCCCAAAACAGATGAATAGCAAGGTAATCGATATTAGTAATTTCATATAATAAAGGGGTTATCCGAATTTTATTATTCGAATAACCCCGCATTTAAGTGTAATATTTTTACTTTAAATATTTTCCGATATCTTCAACCGTTATTAATCTGACGCCTCCTTTTTTGTAAACAGCACCCTTGATGAATACTGTTATTCCGAGGTAAGGCTTCAGTTGGTCTTCGATTTTTATATCGGTTAAACCGCCGGTTAAAAAAACAAGTTTTCCGGTTCCTTTTTCAAACAATACAAATGTTCCGCCCTTCTTGAAATTATCGAGTGTAATTTCAGTACCAGCCGGAGTTGTAGGTTTGATGTTGTCTTTGACGAATGTTGTCAACTCAACGATTTCGCCATAAACAGTAGCTTTTTTCTGTGCGAATGTTGAATTATTGAATAGGAATAATCCTAAAATTAGAATTAATCCATAAAATAAAAATTTTGTTTTCATCTTCCGCTCCTAAAATTATTTTGAAGTTTTTGAATATGGATTATAAGCGACGCTTTGATAGGAAATTCTTACGTGGAGATATTGATCGAGAGAAGAACCATATATTAAAGTTCCATTAGCGAGATTTCGCTCGATTAAAATTCTTCCGTAATTTCCATTAACACCTTTGTAATAAATAATTTTAGATGTAGTGGCGGCAACGGAATCAACAGGAATTTCATAAAGTGTATAAGTTGTCGTATCGGGCGGAGTAATTTGAGGATCGTTTAAGGTATTAGAACTAATCGAGACGGTCGAGAATCGTGTAATTCTTCTGTTTGCCCTATACAGATGAGAGCTACTCAGCGCCACATTGCTTCCTGTTTTTGTATCTACAAAAACATCGATTTGTGAACTATCAGCGTTTAAAAGTGAGATAGTTTTCGGCAAGCTTGTTTGCGAGTAGTAAAAAATTAAACCGCTTGCAAAACCGGTTCCGCTTGTTCGCTCGTAAACTTGAATTGGGATAGTCCCTTCAGTATCAAACCGCCAAGCCGGCGACCATTTGATGGTAACCGAATCGCTGTTGATGTAACCCTCGGATGTGGCAGCAGCTTGTGATGTAATTTCGAATCTGTATATCATCCCGTTGTTCAAGCTCGCTATTACTACACTACTATCGGCACCCTTTGGTACCGATGTAGTTCTAACAGTGTTATTGTCCAAAGTTTTTACTTTGATAATATAGTTTACTAAGTCAGCTAAATTTTCGTTTGTTGATTTTGTCCACTTCAAAACGACACTAGTATTACTTGCTGAATATGCTTTCAAGTTAGTTACTGGTTGCAGTTTAACTTTGCCTGGTCCTGTTGTAGAATCCTGGCAGCCTGCCCAGAGTAATGTAATTACCGCTATAAAAACAAGCGGTAACAACTTTGCTTTATAATTCATTGTATCCTCCTAAAATATTATTTATTAGTTTTTGAATAAATATTTTCAGGCACCGTTTGATATGAAACCTGGAAACGCAAATATTGTGATGGAGAAGTTCCCCAGAGTAATGTCCCATTTTCGGGATTGCGCATAATTAGTAAACGCCCGTAATCTTTTCCACCTCTTGCTCTAAAATAATGTATCCTGGAAGTTGGCGTAGCAAGTGAATCAACTCTGAATTCAAACAACGAATAGGTTGCTGTATCGGGAGGTGCAACTTGTGGATTGTTAAGTGTTTCAGAATTATAAGACACAGTCGAAATGCGTAATATCCTTCTGTTTTTCCTGAATAAGTGTGAACTTCGCACTGCTAAACGGTTTATTCTTTCAAGTGTGTCGGGAACAGTATGAACATAAAGATCAATAAGCACACTATCGATACCTAATAATTTTTCAGTCTTAGTTTGTTTGGTTACTGGATCGTATAATATTAACCCGCTGGCAGAATCCGGTGAGCTTGAAGTTTCATACACGTTAATAGGGTTTGTATTAATTGCATCAAATCTCCAGGCTGGCGCCCATTTTATTTTAACAACATCACTCGCCGTAAACACTAATGATGTCGGTGAAGCGTAGGCAGTTATCTCAGAAGAATAAATAACTCCGTTTTCAAGTCCTGTAACTATTATACTATCCGTGCTTTTGGGTACGGTAATTTCTTTTACAATTGCCTTGTTTGGTTTTGCAACTTTTATAACGTAATTCATAAAATCAGTATGGGTTTCGTTTGCCGATTTTGTCCATTTAAAACCAATAGAAGTGTTCGAAACGGAGAACGACATTAAATTGGTTATAGGTTGTAATCTCACCCAACCCGGACACCAGTTAACAGCAACCGGATCGCTATCGATACCATTTTGCGACAAAGTAGAAACCTTAGTAACAACTTTAAATGTATAAATAAGATTTTTCTGAAGATTCGTTATCATAACACTATCTTCTCCCTTTGCAGCATTAACGGTTTTTTCAATGTTTCCGTCAGGTTTAATTGCGCTGATTAAATAGCTAGCAAAATCGCCTCTAGCTTCATCTACCGATCTGTTCCAAGTTAAACCGGCTGTTGTAGAATCGACCACGAATCCTGTTAAATTGGTAACCGGTTGAAACTTAACCTTATACTTATTTGCATCTGTTGAATCCTGACATGCGAAGAATACTAATAGCAGACTGGACATAAGAATAAATAAAAATACTTTTTGTTTCATACTACTCTCCTTAATTAAAGGTTATACTTATTTTGTTAATTTTTTTTGTATATAATTTAATAAATTTTCAATAGAAATTCGTTCCTGTAACATTGTATCTCTATCTCTTACTGTAACTGATTGGTCTTGAAGAGTTTGCGAATCGACTGTTATGCAGAATGGTGTTCCAACTTCATCTTGCCGGCGGTAGCGTCTGCCTACAGCGCCCGAATCGTCGTAAAACACACGCATGTGTTGCCGCATTTCGTTCGCGATTTTCTTGGCTATTTCAGGCATTCCGTCCCGGTTTACGAGTGGGAAAATCGCTACTTTTATCGGAGCCAATCTGTTGTGAAGTTTTAACACAACACGCATTTCAGTTTTTCCATCTGCTGTGGGCGCTTCTTCTTCCGCATAAGCATCTACCAAGAATGCCATGAACGAACGGCTGGCACCTGCCGATGTTTCGATGATGTAAGGAGTGAATTTCTCTTTTGATTCGTCATCGAAGTATTTCATATTTTTACCTGAATATTCTTCGTGTCGCGAAAGGTCGTAGTTGGTGCGGTTGTGTATTCCTTCTATTTCGCCCCAGCCAAACGGAAACTGGTATTCAACATCATAAGCATCCTTTGCATAGTGAGCTAATGCGTGAGGCTCGTGTTGATGCCATTGCAGTTTTTCCTTCCGCATTCCTAAGTCGATGAACCATTGCATGCGTTGCTGGCGCCAATATTCGAACCAATCTGTATCGGTGCCGGGCTTTACAAAATATTGCATCTCCATCTGTTCGAACTCGCGTGTTCTGAACAGAAAGTTTTTCGTGTTAATTTCGTTCCGGAATGCTTTTCCAATTTGAGCAATTCCGAATGGAAGTTTTTGCCGTGTAGCATTTTGGACATTCAAGAAGTTTACAAAAATTCCTTGAGCTGTTTCGGGGCGCATAAACACTACGGCGCTGGAATCCTCCATCGGTCCTACAAAAGTTTTAAACATTAAATTGAACTTGCGTGCCTCGGTAAATGAACCTTGGTTTCCGCAATTCGGACATGGAACCATATTTTGGAGAATGTTAGAGACAACATCGCCGATTACTCTGTTTTTAAACTCTTCAATTACTTTTTCGTCTTCTAATCGCCCCTCAAAAGTTGCAGGGTCAAGACTACGTAAAATTTCTTTTTTCTTTTTTATTGATAATTCATCGATTAAGTTATCAAGCCGGTATCGGGATTTGCAGCTTTTACAATCGACCATCGGATCGGTAAAGTTTTCAACGTGTCCTGATGCTTCCCAAACTCTCGGATGCATCAAAATAGCAGCATCAACGCCTTCAATGTCTTCTCGAAATGTCATTGTTCGCCACCACTCTTCTTTCAGGTTACGAAACATCTCAACACCGAGAGGTCCGAAATCCCAGCAGCCGTTTAAGCCACCGTAAATTTCACTCGATTGAAATACAAAACCTCTTCGTTTTGCGAGCGATACAATTTTTTCCATTGTGTCCGACTTATTAGAAGCGATAAAAACTTCTCCTTTCTTAATTTATTTTTTTGATTTAAAACCTATTGATTGAAGAATCGTTCCTTTATCAATTATATAAAGTGTTGTAATCTTCTCTTTTAAATTTTCGGTGCCCGATACTTTCAGTCCATAATCATCCATCATTTGTTTCAATTCAAGATTTATTAGAAGTGAAAGCGAATCGTTGAGGACGTTAATTCTTTTTTCTATTCGTACGAAATCAGCAAAACGAATCTCGTTCCTTTTCATTTGATTTTTTGAAATATGGAACTTCGATAAAACTTTATCAACAGCACTATCGACGTCGGTTGATGAGTATTTCAGCGACTCGATTTGATAATACTTGAAATTTTGCTTGATATCGATGTTCTCATTCAACAGAAAGTTAAAAAAAACAACTAAAGACAATAAAATCACTACAAATATACGAATGATGATACCATTTTCCAAGTGTTATTTGCCTTTGAATTGAGGTTTACGTTTTTCTAAAAATGCATTCGTCCCTTCTTTGAAATCTTCAGTTTTGAAACAATCGCTGAAAAGTTGAGTTTCTAATTTCAATCCGTTAGCAAGAGGTAATTCTAAATTCGAATTCAGGGCTTGGATGGCATACGTTATTGCTGGAGGAGCTTTCGTAAGAATTATTTTTGCCATTTCTTCTGCTGCATTTTTTAAATTGGCGAACGGGACCACCTTGTTGACTAAGCCAATTCTGTGTGCTTCGTTTGCATCAATAGTGTTGCCGGTCAGTGTCATTTCCATAGCTTTGCCGATACCGACGATTCGGGCAAGCCGTTGTGTTCCGCCGTGTCCCGGAATTAAACCAAGGTTTACTTCGGGCTGTCCGAATTTTGCATTCTCCGAAGCGATGCGGATATGGCAAGCCATTGCAAACTCGCAACCGCTGCCTAGTGCAAATCCATTTACTGCGACAATTACCGGTTTTGGAAAATTTTGTATTCGACTCAGGAAAGTATTCCCGACTTCGGAATAGTTTTTTGCTTGTTCGGGAGAATATCCGGCAAGCGCGCTAATATCTGACCCGGCAACAAATGCTTTCTCGCCGGCACCGGTGAGAATAATTACACCGATATTTTCTTCGCTTTCGAATGAGTCGAAAGCTGTTTTAAGTTCAGCAATTACTTCCAAATTAATCGCATTCAACTTATCAGGACGATTAATTGTTACAAAAGCTATTCTGTCTCGGATTTCAACAATTATAGTTTTAAATTCCATTTTTTTTTCCTTTTGGTTTCACTTTTTTCTACCTACTACCTACTACTTACTACCAGACTCTACCATGCAACTTCAACCCTGCTTTGGTCGCCAATCATAAAACGGTGAACGTGTGGTTTACTATTAGCTTCTACTATTTCGACATCGTTACCGAGCAAACTACCTTCGATACGGATTTTTACAGAAATTATTTTGCAATCGCGCAGCACTATGCTGTACTCAACTTCGCTATTTCTAACAACCGTTCTATCTCCAATAGATGTGAAAGGACCTATGTAACTGTTTTCGATGATGCAATCTCTTCCAATAATTGCCGGACCGCGGACGACGCTGTTTATTACTTTAGCACCTTTTTCAAGTACAACTTTTCCCGCAACCACCGATTGAGAATCAACTTCGCCATCGAGGCGTAGCTCCTGATTATCGAGAATCAGACGGTTTGCTTCGAGTAGATCGGCCGGTTTTCCGGTATCTTTCCACCAACCTGTAATTTCGCTGTAACCGACTTTGTATTTGTGGTCAATCAGCCATTGGTGCGCATCCGAAATTTCAAGTTCGCCACGTCCGCTCGGTTTTATATTATCGCATGCTTTGAATATGTTCGAATCGTAAATATAAATACCAGAAACAGCATAATTGCTTTTTGGTTTCTTTGGTTTTTCTTCAACTCCAACAATCCTACCTCGGCTATTTATGTCAGGAACACCAAAACGCTCGGGGTCTTTCACTTTTGCTAAAGTTAGCCAGCAATTGTATTTGCTGTTTTGAAATTCCTTAATAAATCGTTTCACGCCACCGACAACCATATTGTCGCCCAAGTAAAAAATAAAATCGTCTTTACCAATAAATGGTTCGGAAATTTTTACAACATGAGCTAACCCAAGAGGTGCATCTTGTGGAATGTAAGTAATTTTTATACCCCATCTGCTTCCGTCTCCGATAGCCCTTTGAACTTCGTCGTTGTCGGCGTTTACGACAATTCCAATTTGTTTTATACCTGCTTGAACAACACCTTCAATTGCATAGTGTAAAATCGGTTTGTTTGCAATCGGAATTAAATGTTTGTTTTGCGTATGAGTTATGGGCCGAAGCCGGGTTCCACGACCACCGCTTGCAATTAATGCTTTCACAAAAAATTTCCTTCACTTATTTTTTAAAAATGACTTGAATAAATTTATTAACTCTAAAAAATGTTCGTTTGTAATTGTTCTTTTCTGTCGGGCTAACCGTGCTGTCTCGATGCCCATGCCTATATAATATGTAATCAAATGTGGCGCTATTGCTGCTAAACTCTTTAAATGCAATTCAATTGTTTTGATATCGCCCCTCTCGATTGGTCCTGTTAAAGCGACTAAAGGCGATGTCGTAAATACATTCTTCATTGACGTATTTATAATAGGGGTGAAAACATCGATCCAACCAGATTTAAACTTGAATTTTTCAACTGCTTCCGAAAGAGCATTCAAAGCAGTTACAATATAATTGGAAGCAAACACACAAGCAAGATGATACAACGGTTTATCTTTTTTAGATATGAAAACCGACTTGCCTCGGAAAGTTTTTACCAATTCTTGTGATATATGATGGATTTTCTTGTTTCCCTCGACTCCAAAATAGATACCCTTTAAACTTTTTTTTAAATCCCGAATCGATTGGTTTGCCGGAAATGATTGTATAGGATGAAATGAAAATACCGAAGCCCCCTTTTTTGCTAATGGGCTCAATATTTCGGAAGTATATACACCAGAAGTGTGAATAACTGTAAGCTTCTTAAAATTTAAATTTTTAACCGAAGAAATTTTTTGGGCAGTGATCGCTATCTGGTCGTCGGGAATCGTGATAAAAATTATCTGCGTCTTGGGGTCGATATCAGAAACATCTGTAGAAACCTGTTTGCAATTTACTGAATTAGCAAGTTTTCGAGCAGCTTTTTTATTTACATCTACAATCGATAGTACAGTAGAACCTTTTTCAAAAAGGAGAGACGACATAGCTGAGCCAACTCTGCCAGCTCCGACAATTGATATGTTAAATTTAGTGGATGGCATTAATCGACAGATTTATAAATTACTGCCGAAAGATAACCAACTACTTCACGTTTCTCTCCGGTTACATCACCCGAATTACAACTGAACAATTTTTCAACTTTGTTGGCGCCCAATCCTTTTGCTGCAATCATTGCTGCTGCTGTCGGACCTCCTCCGCATGCTTCGGTAGTCTGGTTATAGAGTTCATTTAATAATTGTATGTGATCAAAATTTTCTATCGCATCGATAGCTCTCTGATCGAGTTGCTGAGCCGTTTCGTATGGGTGGAAATGCGATAAATCGGTGCTGGCAACAATGAGTATTTTCTTTCTCTTTGCGGCGGACTTCAAAACTTTTGCCAATGCCTGACCAAGCCGGATGCAATATTCCGGAGTTTGGTCGCCCATTACAAGCGGAACGAGTTTAAATTTTTCTAAAGTCATTTGTAGAAAAGGGAGATGAACCTCGAGAGCATGTTCGTCGTGGTGACCTGACATAGAAAGAAACACTAATTTTTCCTCGGCAATAATTTCGTTACTAAGCTCCATGTCAATTGGCACATCACCAAGTGGAGTTTTGTAGCAGTTTCCGGGAAAAATTGAAACTCCTTTGAAATATTC
Organism: Bacteroidota bacterium; assembly: GCA_030017895.1. Classification (NCBI taxonomy): domain Bacteria; kingdom Pseudomonadati; phylum Bacteroidota; species Bacteroidota bacterium. The sequence goes on from JASEGV010000011.1 coordinate 34,622, forward strand.
TCGGTGACTTGGCGAAATAATTACAACAGTGTCGTATTTTTTATTCTCTAATAATTTATAGCCGTAGGCAGCAGTTAGCCCTGAATATGTATAACCGGCATGCGGCGAAATAAGAGCTTTTAATTCGCCTTTAATTTTTTTTGGTTTGGCGCGTTCCAATAATTCAGTAACCTGTCGAATCAACGTTCTTGCATCAACAGGATAAAATAATCCTGCTACAGCAGGCTGGCGTACATTTAATTTATCCATTATAAATTCGATTCGTTAAAAATTTCCGCTGTAAAGATTGAAATTTTTGTGTTGCCTTTTTTCCAGGCATCGTAAGGTAGCCCCGCTTTACGAGCAGTTTGACTCAGAAAAGTATCTCTGTTCCAATTATATTCCGCCGGAACTTGAGGTAGTAGCAAGCCGCGGTTGGATCCTTGTTCCATCACAATACCATGTGTGCCTACTTCTATTTCGTTTACATCGGTGATTTCCTTTAAGGGAGATAATATTGAAATCTCCAACTCCAAATCTTCCAACTCATCGATTGATACAGGCATAAACCTCGGATCATTCATCGCAGCATGCGATGCTGTTTCAACTACAGTGTCGATTAATGGTCTTGTTGCCTCTATATATCCGATACACCCTCGAAGTTCACCGAATTTATGAATTGTTACAAATGCACCCGAGAGTTTTCGAAACACTTCCGGATATTCAAGCGGAACCTGATGTGCCTTTTCATTTACAGCGAACTCTATCGACTGCTTTGCAATATTTAGTAAATATTTTCTTTCCTCTTGTGTTAACACTTCTTTTTCTAATTTTCTTTGTGAAAATTAATTAAAAGATAGGGAAAAAACAAACTTAACCTGAAGTTGAACACAAGGTTTGTAAAATTCTTCAATTTGTTTTATATTTGAACCGTATTTTTAAGAAAAACATCAAAATTCCTGAAATTCCATCAGGCAATCGTTCAATATATGAAAGGCTTTTAATGAATACAGGTAAGATTGTCCAAGTAATTGGACCGGTCATAGATATAGATTATTCCGGAGGCAAACTTCCAGCAATTTTAAACGCAATAAAAATAAAGCGGACGAACATCGAGGGTATTGAAGAGGAACTGATTTGTGAAGTACAGCAACACTTGGGCGAAGAACGGGTTCGCACAGTAGCTATGGACTCGACCGATGGACTCGTGCGAGGGATGGAAGCAATTGATACTGAATCGCCCATTATGGTGCCTGTAGGGGAAACCGTTCTCGGCAGACTAATTAATGTTATTGGAAAAGGAATTGATTCTCTCCCCCCAATCGAAAGTGATAAATATTTTCCGATTCATCGCCCAGTTCCCGACTTCAAAGATCTGAGTACTAAAAAAGAGATGTTTGAAACCGGAATCAAAGTTATCGACTTGCTTGAACCTTACTCGCGCGGCGGTAAAACCGGTCTATTCGGTGGCGCCGGCGTAGGTAAAACAGTTATCATAATGGAACTTATCCACAACATCGCATTGCATCATGGCGGTTACTCTGTTTTCGCCGGAGTGGGCGAACGAACGCGCGAGGGTAACGACCTTTGGCTTGAAATGAAGGAAAGCGGTGTGTTAGATAAAACTGCACTCGTTTTCGGTCAGATGAATGAACCCCCAGGCGCCCGTCAACGAGTCGGGTTGACAGCTTTGACAATGGCTGAGTATTTCCGCGACGACGAAGGTAAAGATGTTCTCTTGTTCATTGACAACATTTTCAGGTTTGTGCAAGCTGGTTCTGAAGTATCGGCTTTGTTAGGAAGAATTCCATCGGCGGTTGGTTACCAGCCTACGCTTGCAACCGAGATGGGAGAATTGCAGGAACGTATTACTTCAACAACGAAAGGTTCAATCACTTCGGTGCAGGCAATTTATGTTCCTGCCGACGATTTAACCGACCCGGCTCCCGCAACGACATTCAGTCACTTAGATGCAACAACTGTATTGAGCCGCCAAATTGCAGAGTTAGGAATTTATCCTGCCGTCGATCCTCTCGATTCAACATCCAGAATTCTTGAACCGGGTGTTGTAGGCGAAGAGCATTACGCCATTGCCAAAAGAGTTAAAGAAATATTGCAAACTTACAAAGACCTGCAGGATATTATAAATATTTTAGGAATGGATGAATTATCGGATGATGACAAGATAACCGTAGCCCGAGCACGAAAGATTCAAAAATTTTTATCGCAGCCATTTTTCGTTGCCGAACAATTCACCGGAATTCCCGGAAAATATGTAAAATTAGAAGATACAATAAAAGGATTTAAAGGAATAGTCAACGGCGATTACGATGATATTCCCGAAGGTGCATTTTATATGGCAGGCACAATCGAGGAAGTATTAGAAAAAGCAAATCGGATGCAATAGTAAATAGATGTTCGACAAACCATACAAATTAGAAATAGTAACACCTCGAAAAATTATTTTCAGCGGCGAGGTATTAAGTTTTGCCGCTCCCGGTGTAACAGGCGGGTTTCAAGTTTTATTCGACCACGCACCACTTCTTTCGGAAACAGGCATAGGGGTTATCAAACTTACTGCAAAAGATGGACAGGAAATCCGGTACGCTACGAGCGGCGGATTTGTTGAAGTGAAAGACAATTCCGTGACTATGATTGCTGAAACAATTGAGATTGTAGAAGAAATAGATGTTGCACGAGCCGAAGCTGCACGTGAACGAGCGATGAAGCGGATAAAAGAAAGAAAACCGGGAACCGATTTGATACGTGCCGAAGCAGCGCTGCAACGCGCGTTGAACAGGATTCGTAACTCTAATAAGTAAACGATTTAGTTTAAACTTTAGGGGAGAAACAATTTTAAAATTAATTTTACTATGCGACCTACACGTGCCGAAATATCTCTTAAAGCTATTCAACACAATTTAGAAGCTGTCAGAAAAAAAGTCGGTCAATCTGTAAAGGTAATGGGCATCGTAAAAGCGAATGCTTACGGACACGGTTTGGTCGAAACTTCAAAAGCTTTTGTAAAATTCGGCATTGACTATTTAGGGGTTGGATTTTTAGAAGAAGGAATAATTCTACGGCAAAACGGTATTAACTGTCCGATACTTGTACTTGGCGGAGTTTTAGGCGATCAGGTTCAACATTTTCTTGCAAACGATCTCGACATCACTGTTTCGTCTGTCGAACTTGCCGAACGTATCGAGCGGGAAGTTGATCATCATAGTTCGAAGAAAGCAAAAGTGCATCTTAAAATAGATACCGGTATGGAACGCATCGGTGTTCATTCAGATAATGCACTTCAGTTTGCACAAAAAGTTGCCGCATTACAACATATTGAAATTGTAGGTATTTACAGCCATTTCGCTACAGCCGAAGCGCGCGACAAGAGTTTTGCTTACTCACAACTCGACCGCTTCAGTTCAGCTTTGAACCAAATTAAATCGGCTGGGATCGAAATTCCGTTGCAGCACATTGCTAATAGCGGCGGCGTTCTCGATTTACCGGAATCGTATTTCACGATGGTGCGTCCGGGAATTGTTTTATACGGGTCGTATCCTTCTGATGAAACAACCGAAAGCATCACGATTGAAACTGTGCTCTCATTAAAATCGAAAGTTGTTTTCATAAAAACAGTTGAAGCTAACACTAGCATAAGTTACGGTCGGAAATATTTTACATCGTTACGAACAAAAATTGCCACAATCCCAATCGGTTATGGCGATGGTTACAACAGAAGATTAACTAATCAAACAAATGTGATAATAAAAAGTCAACAATATCCTGTAGTTGGTGCAATTTGTATGGATCAAATAATGGTAGATATCGGAGATTCAGATATTCACATCGGCGACGATGTTACATTAATTGGAAAAGATAAAAACGCAGCTATCGGAATTTGGGAATTAGCAAACAAAGTGGGAACTAATGCCTACGAATTAATGTGCGGTATCTCGGCACGCGTTCCAAGAATTTATTTATAAGGAGAAATTATGCCAAATGTATATGCAGTAATTATGGCTGGTGGGGTAGGAGCTCGGTTCTGGCCCCGAAGTCGTGAAAAATCGCCGAAGCAGTTGTTAGAAATTTTCGGCAAGAATTCAATGATTGTTAATACGGTTAAAAGATTAGACAGGATAATCGAACCGAAAAACATTTTAATCGTTACAAATAAAATTCAGAAGCCGTTAATTATTAAACAGCTTCCTAATATTCCGGCAGATAATATTATTGTCGAACCGTTTGGCAGAAACACCGCACCGTGTATCGGGCTTGCGGCTTTATTTTTACGCCGGCACGATCCCGATGCTGTTATGGTTACGCTGCCTGCCGACCATATAATTGAGGATGTTGAAGAATTCCATAGGGTTCTTCGATTGGCAATTTGGGTTGCTTATGAATCGGGGAAGTTGATTACTGTGGGAATTCAACCTACGCGCCCCGAAACCGGGTACGGGTATATTCAAATCAACGATGTAAGCGATGAATCAAATCCTTATTTCACGCGTGGAATATACAAGGTGAAAACCTTTGCCGAAAAACCGAACGAAGAGACTGCAAAAATGTTCATCGAAACAGGCGAGTTTCTGTGGAATAGCGGTATGTTCATTTGGCGTGTGGATACAATTTTAAACGAAATCCAGAAATCGCTCCCCGAAATGTACCAAGAACTTATGAACATCGACGCTACCGTAGGCACGAGTAAATACGATTCCACACTTGAACTGTCGTATAAAATGATTCGGGGGATTTCTATTGATTACGGTGTTATGGAAAAAGCCAAAGAGGTTTTTGTTATTAAAGGAATTTTCGGCTGGAGCGATGTCGGTTCATGGGACGAAGTTTACCGCCTCTCAGGTAAAGATGAAACCGGAAACAGCATCACCGGCAAGGTTATGTTGAATAACACTAAAAATGCATTAATTCATTCCCCCGATAAGTTTACAGCTGTTATCGGAATGGAAGATATAATCATAATCAATACTGACGATGCACTATTAGTATGTAAGTTAGGTAAATCGCAGGACGTTAAAGAGGTTGTCGATTATCTTAAACGCAAACAAATTGATCAATATTTATAATATGGATAAAAAATTAATTTCTGACTTAACAGTAAAAGAAGCAACTAAAAGAGGACAGAAGCAAATTATAGTTTCACCGGGAACAATTGTAACCTCGGCAGCCCGTGATGTTGCCAAAAGTGTAGGGATGGAATTCATTGAAGCTAATGATGTTTTACAGAAAGTTGCCGACAAAACCCCGCCCAAAAAAGTTTATAAAGGTATCATAGCGATAGGAAGTGATCATGGCGGTTTTAGCATGAAAGAACAATTAAAACCGTTCATCGCTGATATGGGATACACAATAAAAGACATGGGAACAACTTCCGAAGAAGCCTGCGATTATCCTGATTATGCATTTGCCGTAGCAAAATTAGTTTCATCGGGGGATGCCGATAGGGGAATAATGATAGATGCTGTTGGAGTTGCTTCGGCTATGGTTGCCAATAAACTGCCGGGTGTTCGAGCGGCTGCTTGTCAGAACGAATTTGCCGCACGAAGTAGTCGCGAGCACAACGATGCGAACCTGTTGACTCTCGGTGGACGCATCATAGGAATAGAATTAGCTAAAACTATCGTGAAGGCTTGGCTCGTTACAGAATTTGCCGGCGGTAGACACCAAAAAAGAGTAGATAAAATTTCTGATATCGACTTGAAGTATCGAAAAGGTTAAAAAAAAACAGATTGCTGAATATCACACAGATCTTTTCCCTTTCTTGACTTTAAAGAGAATAAACAGTATATTTATAGTGAACTTTAAGCATACCTCGCTAATACATTGAAAAATATCAAGTTAGATTGATTTGAAAATCGTTTTTAAAATATCTTTAGTTTTGTTACTGACATTTCTTTTACAAGGGAAGATTTTCCATTTCTCGAAATGGAATTTTGGAGATGCTTTTGCAGACGAAAGCAGCGTTCATCAAACAGTAGCAAAAAGCACGACTGGTAACAAACCATCATCAAAATTACACGAATACCGGAAGATTGTTGATGAAAGAGCTAAAGCTAATGATCTTGATTCAAAGCTTATACTTGCTATCATAAAGCAAGAATCGCAGTTCAACGAAAATGCTGTTAGCGAAAGAGGGGCACAGGGGTTAATGCAATTAATGCCCAAAACTCAATTTGAATTATCGGACGACTCACTCGATTCGTTCCACCCCGAGAAGAATATTAAACTTGGAGTTAGCTATTTTTCAAAATTGTATAAATTATTTGAAAACGCTCCGGAAGAAGACAGAATTTGTTTGGCTTTGGCTGCATACAATGCCGGACCGAGCCGTATTTATGATGCACAAGATTTAGCTGCTTATTTAGGTGAAGACCCGCTATCATGGCGGTCGATCCAAAACGCACTGCCGCTGCTATCGAAACGCTACTACACGCTGCACCAGCCAGTCTGGGATGGTGGGAAACCCAGAAATGGCTACTTCGGTAGCTGGCGGCAGACTATTTTGTATGTTCAAAATGTTTTAAAATTTCATAAAGATATTCAATAACATTTAGTTTCCAGTTTATTCACGAGACCATCACCAGAGCGGCGACTCTGGGGCTTGAAGTTGATGTTACTCACCTGCTCGAAAATTCTTTTAAATACACTCCACATCTTGAATTAAGCCAACCCTCTTTCACAAAACATGATTTAATTAACTCTCAAAAAATTCCCCACTCGAAATAATTATCATTTCAGAAAAATTGAATACGGAAATAAAAAAATAACTTATTGATAAATAAAGAGTTATAGATACGTTAATAGTAAAATGGGTGCTAAATTGGGGAGAACGAGGGTTCAGAATCCGATCCGGGCGTTGAGCGTGTCGAAACGCCATTACTGGTGAGATCAGAAAACGGTTGCCTTTACGAGCTCATCAAGCACGAAAGAGTAGGATGAAAGATTACCAAATTGCCTCATCTTGCAAGCCCAGCAAGTAAACAGTGTGCAAACTAAAAGATGTCTTTCGATTCAACATACCCTTTTCCTTTTTTTCCTTATACATAAAAATTTTAAAAAGAGTTGCAAAAACGACATTAGAAAAATGGGTTATACATTTTGGAGAACAGCAGCTTAGTTGAAAATTTTTTATTATTTTGGGAAAGCAATAGATTTTAAAGGCGGGACTAACCTATGTATAACGCGCAAGTCCAAAAAGTAAAAATAATACCTCAATTGAGGTATTGACATCTGAGCTTCTATGCCTTATATTTAACCAAAATAAGTAGCCAAAGAAAAAAATAAAATGAAGAATAATTATTTCATAATTTTTGGAATATTTTTTGGTTTCCTTAGCAGCTACATATTAACGTCATGTGATGGCACAAATGAAATAATCGGTGAAAGTTGTTGTGACAAAATTACTATGTCTAAACCGATAGGCCCTGTAGATGACGTTTGTGGAAGAAATGCTTGTGATGTTATTTTTACGAATTGTAATACGTGCTGCTTAGAAACGATTTGGACAAAGGTTTGTATGTTCCATCGGTATGATGGGTCGTGCGGAGGAAACGGAAGTGGATATTGTGGAACTCATAGATGTAATGCCTGTTTCGGTGACAGGTGCAAATGTGTGGTAAGCTTATGTTATTGTCGTAGTGATGTACTACCGCCGCCGCTATATTAAAAATTTTATTTTAGAAGGAGAAAAAAGTTATGACTAAGTATATTTTATTTATTTTTATAATAAATATTTTCATTATTAGCAACATTGGCTTTTCTCAAACGCTCGATGAAATAATAGAAAAATTTACCGCATCACAAGAGGTTGATTCACTGCTTAGGTATTATCGACTTCCCGATCCAAGGCTTGACTTTTCAAAAGAAGAACAGAAAGATAAAAATAAAATTATGGAAATTGAGGACAGATATATTGCGCGTGCTGATGAAATGTTGAAAAAGGGACAGTTACCGAATAATAATGAGTTTCAAACTTATTTTTATGGCAAATTAGGAGTTTCTTATTTACATAAGAAGGAATACGACAAGTCAATTTATTATTTTAATGAAGCAAACGAAAAAGCAAAAACTATGCAACCTGATTTACAAAAAGCTTACATTGCCGGTATCGAAATGTTTCTAATAGGTGCCTATTCTGCTACAAATAAATATATAAATTCTTTGCAACTTGCGAAGAAAGCTATTGTACTATATCAAGACATAGGAAAAGGCAAATTAAAAAATTCACTTGCGGTTTCCAGTGTGAGTGAGTATGTTGATGCTGCAAAAGGTTTAGGTTGGAGTGTTAGGTCGATTGAAGATTCTTTACAAGAAATAAGCAATGCCTATATGAACGAAGTTGGTTGTGCTGCGGATTTTCAATTATTACTCTTAGCGCAAGAACAAAAAAATAAAACTCGGGTTGAAGCACTGAAAAATAGAATTTTGACTCGTTACCCAAAAACGTGGGAATATACAATTATTTATGAAAGTTATTTTGATGCTGTCCTAAAATAACAATATTTTAATAGTTGAACTTGTGATAAATATATCAATAAAATCAAGGGATGACAAGGTTTTATTTAATGACCGACAAAAACGGGCGAAACAAAAAACTAACTTTTTAATGCGTATAAATTAAAAAATACCTCAAATGAGGTATTGACTTCTGAACTTTTCTGACTTATATTTGAGCAAATTTAGGAGCCAAAGTGTTTAAAAATTGTATGGTAATGGCAATCGTAACCATAACAGTATTTTTAATATTCGGTTATTCTTTATCGTGTCGAGATGATAAACATTTGTTAGATACAAATCAAGACCCTGTAAAACAGAAACCCGCACCACCACCTGGTGGTGATTGTTGTTCAGCATCCATGTGTGGAGTTTCTTATTTAAATTGTGGACCATTAAAATGTGACAATCCAGATAGTTGGGTAGGATGGATATGTCAATGGCAACAACCTTTTACGTGTAGGGGGGATGGTAATCCTTTTCATTTTTGCAGCCATCAATGTTTGGGTTGTATAGGAATAGGTTGCCGATGTTTTTTGTCCGCTTGTTATTGCGGTAGGAGTAATCCACTTTTTAAAGAAATTTAAAAGAAGAAAGGAATTAATTAATGAGAATTAATTTAGTTATTCAAATTATCTTCCTATTGATATTTATATTATCAACCGGATTCTCCCAGCCAGGTGAGTCAGATAAGACTATTGATTTACAGGTTTCAGAAAAAGTAGATTCTATAATAAGGGCATTAAAAATTCCGGATATACGACTTGAACTTTCATTTGAAAATAAAAAAAATAAAGATATAATTGATGAATATCGCAATAAGTTTATAATCCGTGCGGAGGAAATTATAAGCCAAAACAAAGTACCCAATAATTTTGAATTCCAAGCCTATTTTTACGGAATTTTGGGAGCATATTATATTCCCAAGGATATATTAAAATCGTTCATTTACATGAATAAGGCATTGGAAACTACAGAATTAATTACTGATAATAGAATTCTTTATCAAGCTCAGATAGAAACATATTTGTTAACAGCTTTTTTAATGGCAGAAAAATTTAAAGATGCATTACAACTATCCGAGAAATTCATTGAAAAATACCCAGGGTTAGGAAGTGGTGCATTAAAGAATGCGGTGGCTACGTACGGTGTTAATTCTTACGCTGAATCCTCAAAAAAATCTGGTGTAACGTATGAAAAAATGAAGAAATATTTAAATACGCTAAGTGAAAAATACTCAAACGAGATAGCGTGTGCTGCGGATTTTCAATTATTACTCTTAGCACAAGAACAAAAAAATAATACTCGGGTTGAAACACTGAAAAATAGAATTTTGACTCGTTATCCAAAAACGTGGGAATACACAATTATTTATGAAAGCTACTTTGATACTGTCCTAAAATAACAATATTTTAATAGTTGAACCTGTGCTAAATATACGAAACAACAAAAAAAATATCAATAAAATCAAGGGATACAAGGTTTTATTTAATGACCGACAAAAACGGGTGGAACGAAAAACTAACTTTTTAATGCGTATAAATCAAAAAATACCTCAAATGAGGTATTGACTTTTGAACTTTTCTGACTTATATTAACACAAAATTTAAAGCCAAAGAGTTAAAAAAATGGTGTGATCGCTCGGGAGGCGGAAAATACCAGGAACTTATAAAAAAACTCTTTGGCTTTTGTATTTTATTAGGCGATAGTTACGGAAGGAGAATAGCACAGGATATCACTGTAGTCCATAAACCATTTTTATCACCTTCAGCCGATTGGGTGATATTAAAAGTTTTAACTATTTTACCACTCATTTTGTATGTTTTTTCGCGTTCATCCCATGCGTCATCAGGATTAAATTCGAGACCTAAGGTGGAAGCAAGCATAGTAGCTGCTAAATCTTCAGCATATTCACCTGCCTTCTCGTCAGTCTCTCCAAACGGATGATGCTCTGACAGGTAACCGTATTGAGTTGCATCTGCCGGAGTTGCTACACCAATCGAAGCCGCAATCAAGCGGTTCGGTTCATTTGTGGAGTTTCGAGCCATTACACAAAATGTAATTTCGCCCGGTTGCAATAATTTTGAACCCTCATCAACTGTTACTCTTTTACAACCGGGGGGAAAAATGCTCGATACAGTTACTAAATTACTTTTCTCGATCTTAGCATCGCGTAATGCAATTTCGAAAGATTGAAGGTAGTCTTTATGTTTACCTACTCCTTTTGTAAAAAATATTTTTGCGGGAACATACAATTTATCATCTCCATTTATTATTGATTATTTATTTTTTTCAGTTACTATTTTTAAAAATCTTCTTTTACCAATTTTTACAATAAAATTACTTACAAGCGGTATCATCTGGTTTACATCTGTTATCCGGTTTCCATCGATACTTACACCCCCCTGCTCAACAAGCCGGCGTGCATCTGATTTTGATGTAGCAAGTTTTGTATCAGTTAATATCTGTATTACATTCATTTCTTTTTCATTTGTTTCGAGTATGAATTCATCGATGGTATCCGGAATTTCTTTCTGCACAAATATTCTATCAAATTCTTCTTCAGCTTTTCGTGCCTCATCATCCGACCAATAAAGTGAAACAAGTGATCGAGCTAAAAACCTTTTCGTTTCGCGCGGATTGGTTGTAACCCGTTCTTTGATTTTATTTAAATCATCAGTCTCTATATCTGTAGTCAACAAAAAGTAATCGTAAATAAGCTTATCGGGTATCGAAAGGGTTTTTCCGTAAATTTCTTTTGGCGATTCGGCTACACCAATATAATTATCCAGCGATTTGCTCATCTTTTCGACGCCATCGGTTCCGGTAAGTATCGGAAGCATAATTGCTACTTGAGGGTCGAGTCCGAATTCTCTTTGAATATCTCTACCGACTAATAGATTAAATTTTTGATCTGTGCCGCCTAATTCAACATCGGCTTTAATTGCCACCGAATCCATCGCCTGTGCTAGTGGGTACAAAAATTCGTGAACGCTGATCGGCTCACCATCCCGGTACCGTTTTTCAAAATCGTCTCTTTCCAACATTCTTGCAACGGTATATTTACTGGCAAGCGCAATTACGTCAGCAAAGGTCATACTTGCCAACCATTCTGAGTTATAAAGCATTTTGATATTTTTTGTTGAAAGAATTTTTGTCGCTTGTTCAAAATAACTTTGTCCGTTTTTGCGTGTCTCGTCCAGTGTCAGTGATGGGCGTGTTTTACTTTTGCCCGACGGGTCGCCAATCATTCCGGTAAAGTCGCCTACTATCAATATTGCCTCGTGTCCTAAATCCTGGAAGTGGCGAAGTTTACGGAGAACTACGGAATGCCCCAAATGTAAATCGGGACGGCTCGGGTCGCAGCCGAGTTTAATTTTTAATGGCGTTTGAGTTTTAATGGACTTCTCGATTTTGGCAACTAAAGTATCTTCGGGAATTATCTCGAAGACTCCCCGCTTAATGAGGTCCATCTGTTCGTTTAAGGTAGGAAACAATTCTTAATTTATTCTCTTGATTATTTTATAAAATTTAAATACCGTATTTTCTTCTTACTTCGCGTTCGGTTTCACGTTTGGCTATGGCTTCCCGTTTGTCGAACATCTTTTTTCCGCGGGCAAGGGCTAACTCAACTTTTATTCTGTTGTTTTTTAGATAAACTTGAGTCGGAACTAAAGTAGTTCCTTCTTCCTGAAGTTTGCCGATGAGGCGTCTAATTTCACGTTTATTGAGCAAAAGCTTCCGATCGCGTTTAGGGTCGTGGTTGTTACGACTTGCTTGGTCAAACGGGCTAATATGCATGTTTTCAAGCCATACTTCGCCACCTCTTATCTTGGCAAAACTGTCTAACAAATTTGCATTTCCAAGACGCAGCGATTTTACTTCAGTTCCTTTGAGCACTATTCCAACCTCATAAGTTTCTATTATGTAGAAATCGTGCCGCGCTTTTCTATTGTGAATTAGAACTTTTTCTTCGCTTGTTTCAGATGCCATTTTGTTCAATTTTTACGATGCAATTATAATAAATTTGTGAGGTAAATGCAATGATATTTTTTTTAATTCAGCTTTATTTTTTATATATTAAACACAAACAATTTTATAAATAATTTTAGAGAGGATGTAATAATGACTATAAAAGATATTGAAAAACTGTTAGGTAACGAAGCCGAAAGCTTACTCGCACATAAATGTACTGGGATTCCAAAAGAGATGCTTCATCTCCCATCGCCCAATTTTGTTGATAAAATATTTGCCGATTCCGACCGTTCGATTGCAACACTACGAAGTTTGCAAACATTGTTCAGTAACGGAAGATTGGCTGGCACCGGCTTTCTTTCTATTCTACCTGTTGATCAGGGAATTGAACACACAGCCGGGGCCTCGTTTGCACCCAACCCGATTTATTTCGACCCTGAAAACATAGTTAAACTTGCCATCGAAGGGGGCTGTAATGCGGTTGCTTCGACATTGGGTGTTTTAGGAATTGTCGCTCGGAAATACGCACACAAAATTCCCTTCATCTTAAAATTCAATCATAACGAACTGCTCACTTATCCAACCAAACACGACCAAATCATCTTCGCCAATATCAGACAAGCTTACCATATGGGTGCGGTTGCCGTAGGTGCAACTATTTACTTCGGTTCGCCTGAATCAACAAGACAAATTCAAGAAGTCTCCGAAATGTTCCATCAAGCTCACGAGATGGGAATGGCAACAATACTCTGGTGCTATTTACGCAATCCAGCTTTCCAAACCAGCGATAAGGATTATCATTTAGCTGCCGACTTAACAGGTCAAGCCGACCATTTAGGAGCCACAATCGAAGCTGATATCATCAAGCAAAAGATGCCCGAGAACAACGGCGGATTTACAGCTCTTAAATTCTCAAAGTCGCACAAAAAAATGTACACCGAATTATGCTCAGACCACCCTATCGATTTAACAAGGTATCAGGTTGCTAACGGTTATATGGGAAGAATCGGTTTGATAAATTCAGGTGGCGCATCGGGCGAAAACGATTTTGCAGAAGCTGTTCGTACTGCTGTTATCAATAAACGCGCTGGCGGTATGGGCTTGATCTCAGGTAGGAAAGCTTTCCAAAGACCTATGAACGAAGGGGCAAAAATTCTAAATGCGATTCAAGATGTATATCTATCTAAAGATGTTACTGTAGCATAAATGACGAAGCCGCTAAAAATCACTTTAGGGATTTTAGGCAGTGCAATTATTATACTAATCGCTTTAATCTTTTTCCTAAAATATTTAGTTACTAAATCGTTTCCCGAATACGAGGGTAAAATAAATGTAGAAGGAATAAACGGCGCGGTTACTATCTACCGCGATGAGTTCGGTGTACCGCATATATTTGCTGACAACGAACACGACTTGATGTTTACAGCAGGATATGTCCAAGCTCAAGACCGTTTATGGCAGATGGATATTTCGAGACGAGCCGGCGAAGGACGCTTAGCTGAAGTTTTAGGAAGTTCTGCAGCCGGTTTCGACAGGCTTTTTCGAACTTTGAACCTGACTGAAATTGTCTCGAAAATAGAAGCCGAGTTGCCGCCCGAAGTCAACTCAGCTTTAAGAGCTTATTCCGACGGTGTAAATGCTTTCATTCGGGAAAATCAGGGGAATTTTCCCATCGAGTTTGATATGTTAGGATACGAACCTGAATTATGGAAAGTCGAGCACAGCCTGCTTCTCTCACGCCTAATGGCTTGGGATTTAAATTTGGCTTGGTGGGTCGATTTGACGATGGGGGCGCTGACGGATAAATTCGGATACGAAAAAGCGAAGGAATTACTTCCGGTTTATCCCGCAGAAGCACCGACGATAGTTGGGGGAAAGTTGCAGGAAAAAAAAGTTGTACGGAATACCACGCACAACCTACTCGACACTCCGGATATTTCAGGTTTTAAACATCTCGTACAACAGTATCGAAATTATTTTGGCATTAATGGTTCGGCAACAGGAAGTAATGCCTGGGTAATTTCTTCTGCAAAATCGGCAAGCGGCAAACCGATATTGGCTAACGATCCGCATCTCGGTTTACCTGCACCGTCAAAGTGGTACGAGATGCATCTCTCGGCGCCCGGTTGGAATGTAGCCGGCTGTGCTATTCCCGGAACTCCCTTTATCGTCATTGGCAGCAATGATCGAATCGCCTGGGGTTTGACTAATGCTATGATTGATGAAACCGATTTCTATATTGTAACAACCGACACTACTAATCCAAACTTGTATAATTACGAAAAAAAATTGATCCCGATTAAGAACCGTGAGGAAGTAATATATATTGGAAAAGAGGATAGTTTAGAATTTACGATTCGCGAAACTCATCACGGGCCGATAATCAGCGACCTCCATCCAGCCCTGATGACAAAAGCAAATCCCCAAAATAAATTAGTTGCGATGCGTTGGTGCGGATTTGAAGTCAGCCAGGAACCTTATGCTTTTTACCTGATCAACAAAGCAAGTAATAAAGAAGAGTTTGAAAATGGCCTGAAACATTTTGCTGTTCCGGGGCAAAATTTTATTTATGCAGATATAGAGGGAAATATCGGTCATTGGACAGCAGCAAAAATTCCGCTGCGTGGAAATTTCAATCCCACATTTCCGCTTCCCGGATGGTCGAAAGAGTATGAGTGGAAGGGCTTTGTCAGCTACGAACAATTACCAAAACTTTGGAATCCGCCTGAACAATTTATAGCAACTGCAAATAATAAAATTGCCGATAATACTTCTTACTTTATTTCAAATCTCTTTATGCCCCCTTCGCGCATCGAAAGAATAAACGAACTTCTAAACGAAGCACCTTTATTTTCTGTAGAAGATTTTAAAAGAATGCAGTTGGATTACATCTCACCACATGCCCGCAATCTTACAAGGTTAATTACAAATACATTCAGCGAATATCCTGTAACAGATTCAGATATAAAGTCGACTCTCGAATATTTGAACAATTGGGATTTCAAACACTCGCCAACCGATGTCGCTTCAACGATTTTTAATATGTTCTTCGTAAAACTAATTCATAACACTTTCGAAGATGAGATGGGGAAAGAAATTTTGAATGATTACATGTTTTTTTCTGCTGTGCCAATTATAGTTGTTGATAAAATATTTTCTGCTGATTCATCAGGTTGGTTCGACAATGTTAACACGGAACGGGTAGAAACAAAGTCGGATATAATCAAAAAAAGTTTTTCCGATGCCCTTGCACAGCTTCGAACTGATATAAATCCGGAATTAAAAAATTGGCAGTGGGGTGTTTTGCATTCGGTTACTTTTGAACACCTGTTCGGCAAACGAAAACCTCTCGATAAAGTTTTTAATATAGGACCTTTTCCGGTTGGTGGTTCGACAAACACAATAAACAACGGCGAGTACAATTTCAGTCGTCCGTTCAAAAACGTTGTGGGTCCCTCAACCCGCCAGATAGTCGATTTAGCAAGACCTTTGAGCAGGTTTAGTGTCCTAACCACGGGACAATCGGGACAGCCGCTTAATAAGCATTATTCCGACCAAACATTGTTGTGGTTAAACGGCGATTATAAAATCGTTTCAATGAATCGAAATGAGATTGAAAATTCAGGTTGGAATAAATTGGTATTAGCTCCGCAAAAATAATGAGGCCTAAATGTTTTCAGAAAAATTAATTCAAAAATTAAAAGCAGCTGAATCGGTCGTGTTTTTTACAGGAGCCGGAATATCAGCAGAAAGCGGAGTGCCGACTTTCCGCGGTGATGAGGGGCTTTGGAAAAAATTTAAACCTGAAGAGCTTGCCAACTTCGATGCTTTTTTAAGAAATACTGAACTTGTTTGGGAGTGGTACAAATACCGGAAGCAAATTATTGCAAACGTTCAGCCAAACCCGGGTCATTATGCAATTGTAGAGTTTGAAAAATTATATAAAAACTTTGCAATCATCACGCAAAACGTGGACAATTTACATCGGCGGGCAGGGAGTAAAAATATATTCGAGTTGCACGGAAACATACAACTCAACTATTGTATAAAATGCAGGAAAGATTTTTCGGATGAATTGATTTTATCAAATGCTGAAATCCCAAAGTGCGATGTCTGCGCCGGATTAATCCGTCCGGGGGTTGTATGGTTCGGAGAAATGCTGCCCGAAGACCAGTGGAACGGAGCTGAAAGGGCTGCACTTTCAGCAGATTTGTTTTTCTCTGTCGGAACTTCGGGTATTGTTTATCCGGCGGCTTCGTTACCATATTTAGCAAAGCGGAACGGAGCTTATATTGTAGAAGTCAATCCCGACCCCACACCTATTACGGAAATTGCCGATGAATTTTTATGCGGAAAGTCGGGCGAGATTTTACCTCAAATTGTTAAAATAATTTCCAATGAAAAATAAACAAGAAAGAAATACTAACCGCATAGTTGCGTTTCAAGGAGAAGATGGCGCATATTCACAGGAAGCTATTTTTAAGATTTTCGGACCATATACGCATACGTTACCTTGTCGTACTTTCGAGGATATTTTTAAGTCGGTTGAAAACGAAAAAGCTGAATTAGGTTTACTTCCCATCGAAAATTCTACAGCAGGTGCTATAAACCAATCGTACGATCTGCTTTTAGATCACGATCTTAAAATATCTGGCGAGATAATTTTTCGGGTTCGCCACGCCCTGCTTGCTGCGAATGGGACCACACTTGAAAATATTAGAAGGGTGTATTCACATCCGCAGGCGCTTGCCCAGTGCGAACAGTTTATAGCATCGCACAGTTGGGAAGCGGTATCGGTTTACGACACTGCAGGTGCAGCACGGCAACTCGCGGTATCGGGCGAACCTGACGCAGCAGCAATCGCAAGCGAAACTGCTGCACGGTTATACGGTCTGCAAATTCTTGCCACCGGCGTTGAAGATTTATCAAATAACTTTACACGTTTTTTTGTGATTGGAAATTCTGAGTTGCCGCGGACAGAAAAATCGAAAACCTCAATTGTGTTTACAACAGAGAATGTTCCCGGCGCTTTGTACGATTGTCTTGGTTATCTTGCATTGCGTAGAATTAATTTAACCAAACTCGAATCGCGTCCTGACCGCCGGAACCCTTGGCATTATGTGTTCTATCTTGATTTTGAAGGACACCGCGAAGACCAACTCTGTCGCGATATGTTAAACGATTTACAAAATAAATCATCGTTTCTCAAAGTGTTAGGTTCTTATCCTGCTACAGACATTTGACCACTACGTGATCATTTAAAAATAAACGACTTCAGAGAAGTCGAATGTCTGTATAATCAAAGAACAAAAGAAATATCGACCCCGTAGGGGTCGTATGTT
>JASEGV010000012.1 GCA_030017895.1 Bacteroidota bacterium
ACAAACCTTACATTACCTGCAAAAGTAGTATGGGATTTATACAGAAACAGAGCAGATGCAGAGAATCGAATAAAAGAATTGAAGGAAGATTTTGGAGCTGGCAGTTTTAATGTACAAGAATTTTTTGCAACAGAGGCAGCATTAAATTTTGTTATGATGGGATATAATCTAATGAGTTTGTTCAGGCAAGTGATAATGCAAACAAAAACTCATGCACAATTAAAAACACTACGCTACCGAGTATTTGCTATTGGATCATACATTGTAAAAAATGGTAACGAAAGAATATTAAAACTATCATTAGCTATGAAACGAAGAAGTTGGTTTGAGGGACTCTGGGCAAATACAAATCTTTTTAGCTGGCCTTTTGTTGTTTCAAATGATTATTCCTAATGACAAATCTGGGATAAAAATATTCCTCGTACAAATCAGCCCTAATACTAGTATGGATTATGCAACTAATACTTCTTGCGTTTTTTTAGTTAATTCGGCAGGTGTGAATGGTTTAGGGATGATATCTGAAGCACCTAATTTTATTGCTTCTATAGCATTTTCAATTGAGGCATATCCTGAAATCAAAATTACCGGGATTTCGGGCCAATTGCTTTTAATTGACTGCAAAACTTCTATACCGCTCCGTTTTGGCATCTTTAAATCTAACAGTATCAAATCGTATCTATTTAGTTTCATTTTTTGGAGTGCGGCATCGACGTCGAATGCTTCTTCAACAACACAGCTCTGTTTAGATAAAATTCTGCGGACACTGTGGCAAACTATAGGTTCATCGTCAACTACTAATACTGAATGCTTTGCCGTTGCATCTCTGCCCCATAATGCTGCTAATGGTATATCGGATCTGCTGAGGCAATTAATGTAATCCGAACTTGTTGCTTGTTCAACATCCGAAATGCTGAATGGCAGGTCAACATCGATAATTTCAGATGTATATCTTTTTATTTTAACGGCTTTTGTCCGTTCTTTCTTTTCGAGTGGACATTCACTAACACATTCACGGCCTTCAGTAATTACTCGACGACATTCACGTTTTCCCAAATTACAGTATGCTTTGAGTGCTGTTTTTTTTGCAAGCGGTATATCAGTATGAGTGAGAGCTTCAACATATTCTATCGAGGTTGCTTTGGCTACTTCGTTTATATTGAATGGCATATCCACATCGATTATGTCGTAAGTTTGATCATCAACCTTGGGTTCAACTTTTCGTTGTTCAATCTTTATTTGTCTTTGGATTAAAGCTTTTTTTGTGGCTTCAGCCAATTCATCGGGAGTGAATGGTTTTGGTAAGTAGCTCGAAGCGCCAAGCTTTGTTGCCTTAACTGCTGATTCGATGGATGCGTAGCCGGTGATCATTATTACTTCGAGTTCAGGATAATGATCGCGAATAATCTGCATCAATTCCATTCCGTTAGTTTTAGGCATCATCAAATCAGTAATTACTAAATCAAATGAGGTTTGATTAATTTTTTTGACTGCATCTTCAACATTCAATGCGTTATCGATTTCATATCCTTTGCGGGAAAGAATTTTTTTGATGCTCTGACAAACAATTTCTTCGTCGTCAACCACTAATATTTTTTCAGTTATCATATTATTTTTCCTTTTCCTTTTCTTTTGGTTTTTGTTTAATTATCATTTTTATAATACACCAATAATTGCAACGACTATGCCATTGATGTTGTAGTGGGAAATGATTAGCTATAACTAATTATATTATAATGAGTTATGGGTGAAAAAAAATATAGTAGTGTGAGAGATTAAAAATATTTAGAGCTAACAAAAAAAAAGAATATGCTGAAAAGAGGTGAGTATGCGAAAATTATGTAGATAAAAAAAATATACACCTGCATATAAATTACTTGTTAATACCGTATTTCCGCATTAGGGCCTGAAAGTTGGAACGCTGCATCTCAACATCACGCGCAGCTTTCGATACATTCCAATCGTTGCGGATAAGAGCTTCTTCCACAAACATTTTTTCTATATCCTGAATTGATGCTTCACGGATTTGCTTCTTGAGCTTTTTGAGTTCCTCAGTATCTTTTGGAATGAGGGAGTTGACTTGTGTTTCGGTTTTAAAGAGAGCGGCTGAAATATGAACAGGCAAAATCTCATCTCCGTCAATTAATATTGTCAATCGCTCAATTGTGTGCTCGAGTTCGCGAACATTTCCGGGCCAATGATAATTTAGCATAACTTCAAAAGTTTCAGATCCGATTTTTAGAATTGGTTTTGCTAATTTGTTACAAGAAATTTTTAGAAATTGTTTTATCAATTCAGGAATATCATCTTTCCTTTCACGGAGAGGAGGCAGTTTAATCGGGAAAACATTCAGCCGGTAATAAAGGTCTTCGCGGAATTTCCCTTCGCTAACCAAGTTTTTCAAATTCTGGTTAGTAGCAAAAATCAAACGGACATCAACATTTTTAATTTTTGTGCTTCCAACAGGAAGAATTTCTTTAGTTTGCAAAACGCGTAATAATCGTGACTGTACTTCAAGCGATAAGTTGCCGATTTCATCTAAGAAAATTGTTCCGTTATCAGCAGCGTCAAACAAACCTTGTTTATCGGATGTCGCTCCTGTGAATGAACCTTTCATGTGTCCGAACAATTCGCTCTCCAATAAGGTACTCGATAGTGTAGATATATCTATTGCAAAAAATTTTTTGTCTTTTCGGTTGCTGCAATTATGTATTGCTCGTGCTGTTAAATCTTTGCCGGTTCCGCTCTCACCGATTATTAAAACAGTGCAATCGGTGGGGGCAACTTTCCGGATTAAATTAAACACCTCAATCATTTTAGGGCTTTTACCGATAAAACCTTCGGAGTCGGATGTTTCTGAAGACTCGGTATCGTCTCTCATACGCTGCATCAGTTTGAGTTTCTCTAATGCTCGGTTTAGAACTGCTAAAAGTTCGCCGGGTGTGAATGGTTTAGGGAGAAAATCGAATGCACCCGAACGCATCGTCTCGACTGCTGCTGCAATAGTAGCATAACCCGTTATAATGATTACGACAGTTTCAGGATACCGCTGTTTGATTGTGGATAAAACCTCAAATCCGCTTATATCCAACATCTTCAAATCGGTGAAGACCACATCGAAAGATTCGGATTGTAAAAGTGCGAGCGCCTGCTTGCCCGATGTGCTGTATTTTACCTTGTGTCCTGCCCGCAGAAATATTTTTTCACAACTTTTACAAATTACTAATTCATCGTCAACGACTAATATTTTAGCTGTCATTTGTTTCAATTTCTAATAATTTTATTGGTAGATAAATAGTGAACGTAGTTCCGTTTCCTGTTATACTTTCGACATTAATCGTTCCGCCATGCTGCTCAATGATTCCGTAACTGATAGAAAGCCCTAATCCTGTGCCGTGCTCTTTTGTAGTAAAGAACGGGTCGAATATATTTTCCCGTATGTGTTCAGGTATCCCGGGTCCTGTATCCTTAATGGAGATTACAATCGAATTGCTATTAGTATCTAATTTTGATTCAATTGTTAAATCACCGCCACGTGTCATTGCTTCTGATGCGTTTAGAATAATGTTAATGAAAACTTGCTGAACTTGGTTGGGGTCTATCATTATCTCCGGAATATCAGTGGGGAGATTTTTTTCAATTTTAATGTTTCGAAATGAAGTTTGATTTCTAACAAGAAGAATTATATTTTCGATTAAAGTATTGATATTGGTTAGTTTTTTTTGTGGTGCAATTTGTTTGGCAAAATCGAGCAACCGCTTTACAATTTCGCGGCAGCGGATTGTTTCTTTTACGATAACTTCAACGTTGTCACGGTTCGGGTCGCCTTCTGGTAAATCTTCCAACAATAAGCTGCTGTTAGTTAGAATACCAGTTAACGGATTGTTGATTTCGTGAGCGACACCTGCCGCGAGTTTTCCCAACGATGCAAGTTTTTCGGAACGGAACAATTGGGAATGGATTTTTTTGATCTCATTCGTCCGTTCTTCAACTTTTATTTCGAGTTTGTTTCCCCATTCTTCTAACTCACGTTGTTCATTCTTAAGTTCCTTTGCCATATAATTAAATGAGGATGCAAGTCGTTCAATCTCGCGCGGGGCTTTAAGTTTAAGGTCGTGGTTGTAATTACCCGCTGTTATTTCCACTGCGATTTCTTCTAATTGCTTCAGTGGTTTCGATATTTTTTTTGCTTGATGGATTGATACTAAAACTATTAAAAATATTCCGACCAATGTGATTCCAAGAAATGTGATCAACGTATTGCGTAATAAATCGTTGAACGGTTCTTTAAGAATTCCTACATAAAGAATTCCGATAATTTTATTTTGAATATCCCTGATAGGCTCATAAGCACCGATGTACCAGGTATTAACCACAAACGCATCACCAATCCATCGTTTCCCATCTCTCAGCACTGCATCGTTTACTTCTTCAGAAACGAGTGTCGCGATTGCCACTGTACCGTCCTCGTTTTTTACGTTGGTTGAAATTCGCAGGTCGTTTTGAAATATTGTAGCAGTGCTAACCTCTTTACCTTTATATAACTCCCGCTCCTGCATTATTGTTTTAATTTTTTCTACGATCTCGAAATTTCTATTCAACAAAATTCCGCCAATTAATACGCCTTGAAAAACATTCGATTCATCGAAAATCGGGACGGCTGCTTTCAACATCATACCTGATTTTTCTGCAAGTGATGTTCTGGGTTTAGCCATAGTAGTTGGAGTTATTTCCATGTGAGCTTGGTTTGCAAGGTCTCGCGATTCTTTAAATAATTGGTCTCCAGATATCACATCAGTTCCACTTACTATCTGTTTTACTTTTATTACCTGTTTAACGAAATTATCATTCAACAGGATATCACCAGATGAATTCGGGTTTCTACCGCGTGAAATAACTTTTCCTTCCTTATCAACAATCGTTAAGATGTCGAGTTGTTCACGTTTGAGAGTTCTTAGCAGATCCTTCTGCAAAAAAACTCTATCGTTTTCGCTGACTGCTTTTATTACTAAACTTCTGGATGCTGTAAGTCGAACGATGCTTTCGATATGCGATATTTTGTTTAGGTAGATTTCACGAGCGGAGCTTAAATCGGAAACTACTTTCGTTTCAGCGCGTGTAATAATCTGGTCGTAAATTAATTTTACCCCCACTATACTTGTAATTTCCGCCGGAATAATAATAGCTATCGTGAAATAAATAATTAATTGGGATTGGATGCTCTTGGCAGAAATTTTCTTCATAAACTTAATAATTCTCTACATTCGATTCGGCTGTAAAATGCAGAAAAGTAGATGAAAAAGCAAACGGATTTTGAATTTTTATTTTGGATGAGAATTAACTAAATTTGAACCGTATGAATAAAACACTGTCTAAGCAGAAAATCGAGAGCTTAGTCCAAACGTTCCATGCCGGGAAGAGAGGAACTATCAACGAAGCGGAGACCCGCCTCCGTTTCATCGACCCTTTCTTCGAAGCGTTGGGCTGGGAAATCAGAAATACAAAAGAGGTGCGAATTGAATCGGCTCTTGCTCGATCTGATTCAACACGACCCGATTATCGTTTCCTGATCGATGGAAAAACAAAATTCTTTGTCGAGGCAAAGAAACCATCTGTAAAACTCACCGACCCTGCGCCTATATTTCAGGCGAAGTCGTACGGCTTTAGCTCGAAAGTTTCAGTCGTTATTCTCACCGACTTCGAAGAGTTCCGTCCGTTCAGAACTCTTGCCCGCCCGAAATTCGACCGACCGCTTGATGGACTGATTAAAGAGTTCGACTTCACTTATGATCGTTATGTAGATGAGTTCGATACTCTCTACGATATTTTTTCTCGCGAAGCAGTTGGCAACGGTGCATTGGAGAAACATATCCCGGTGGATAAAAAAGAATCATCAAAGTAAGATTTTCAGACAGAAGGATTGGAAATATAATAAGCAAAGTTAAAGAAGGTAAACTCCTTATTTATTCCCGCTGGAAGCATGGAGCCGGGTCTCACACCAACGGTAAGGAATTCATCAGTTCCCCCGGTTACCTTAACTTTGCCGATAATAATATACAAGACGACACGGGTAAACTTAAGAAAGGTGAAGTGCTACACTTTTCGGTTTCGGCCTTATCAGAATCCACTGATTCTGTAAGGAAGCACTCCACCTTAGGCAGTGGCCCACTTAAGTTCAGTTCAAATATACAGAATGGGGAAGCAGAAGTCAATGAGACTTTGGCTTACTTTGAATCGCGGGAAAGATAAGAGCAGCAACAAATACGTATAAAGTTGAGGACTTTGAATATGAAATAGAGACTTCTGAAAAATCAAATATTCAGAATATTTAGAATTTTCATTTTAGATGAGAATTAATTACATTGCAAGCGTATGAATCAAAAACAATCCAAGCGAATAATCCAGAGCTTAGTACAAACGTTCCATGTTGAGAGGAGAGGAACTATGAACGAGGCAGAAACCCGCCTACGTTTCATCGACCCTTTCTTCGAAGCCTTGGGCTGGGACATCCGTAATCCAAAAGAAGTTCGGATTGAATCTGTACTTGCACGCACGGATTCTACACGACCGGATTATCGTTTCCTGATAGATGGAAAAACGAAATTCTTTGTCGAGGCAAAGAAACCGTCTGTAAAACTCACCGATCCTGCGCCAATCTTTCAGGCAAAGTCGTATGGATTTAGCTCGAAAGTTTCAGTCGTGATTCTCACCGACTTCGAAGAGTTCCGTCCGTTCAGAACTCTTGCCCGCCCGAAATTCGACCGACCGCTTGATGGACTGATTAAAGAGTTCGACTTCACTTATGATCGTTATGTAGATGAGTTCGATACTCTCTACGATATTTTTTCTCGCGAAGCAGTTGGCAGCGGTGCATTGGAAAAACATATTCCAATAGATAAGAAAGAAGCATCCAAAACGGTTGATAAGGAATTTCTTGCCGATCTTTCAACATGGCAAGAAGAGCTTGCAAAAAATATCGCCTTGCGTAATTCCAAGTTATCAGTCGGCGAAATAAACGAAGCTGTCCAGCGCATACTCGACCGGATGATATTCCTGCGCATCTGCGAGGACAGGCAGATCGAAGAGAGCGAAATCTTACTCAGCTATAAGGATAAAGAAGAAATTTATAAAAAGCTGTTAAAAGAATTTGCACGCCTGCGTTTAAAGTTCAATGGTTTAATCTTCAACGAGCATGAGCTAACCGAAAATCTTGCGATAGATGATAAACTGCTAAAGGACATTATCAAAAATCTTTACCTGCCTTACTCTCCATACCGTTTCAACGAAATTCCTATTGAAATTCTCGGAACAATATACGAACAATTCCTTGGAAGGGTAATAACGCTTACACCAACGCACAGAGCAAAGGTTGATATTAAACCGGAAGTTCGCAAAGCGGGCGGCGTGTTCTATACACCGCAGTTCATTACATCTTACATCGTGAAGAATACTATCGGAACGCTAATTGAGGGAAAGACTCCCGAGCAAATCTCAAAGCTCAAGTTTGCCGACATTGCCTGTGGCAGCGGCTCGTTTCTGCTTGAAATGTTCGATTATTTAATTCGTTATCACATCGATTATTACGGTTCAAATCCCGGCACAATAAAAACGACTGACGGAATTCCCGATGCTTATAAGGATGCGCAGGAATTATGGCACCTTTCATCCCGGAAGAAAAAAGAAATTCTGCTAAATAACATTTACGGTATTGATATTGACCCGCAGGCGGTTGAAGTAACTCAGATGAGTTTGTATTTGAAATTTTTGGAAGGTGAAAATGCCGAATCGTTCGATAAACAACTGACGCTTGAGCTGAAAGAAACGATACTGCCAACACTCTCTAACAACATCAAGTGCGGTAACTCGCTTGTGGGTATGGATATTAAAGGTTTGGGCAACAATCTTTCTCTTGAAGACGAATTGAGGATACGTCCGTTTGATTGGGAGACGGCGTTTCCAGAGATAATGCGTCCTTCGACAAGCTCAGGACAAGGGTTTGACGCGATTATTGGCAACCCGCCGTATGTAAGACAAGAAACTTTGGGCGGGTTTAAATCATATTTTGAAGAACATTACAATGTCTATCATGGTATTGCTGACCTATATACCTATTTTATTGAAAAAGGATTTTCACTTTTAAAAAATGGCGGACTCTTTAGTTATATCGTCGCCAACAAATGGATGAGAGCAAATTATGGCGATCCTCTTCGTAAATGGATGAAGGAAAAATCTATCGAGGAGATTATCGACTTTGGCGATCTTCCAGTATTTCAAAGTGCGACTACGTATCCATGTATAATACGCCTTAAGAAATCTATTCCTCAAAAATCATTGACTGTCGTTCAGGTAAAATCTCTCGATTCTCTAAATCTTGAAAAATATGTAAGTGAGAATGGCTACCGAGTTACTCAAGAAAATTTACAAGATTCGGGATGGTCGCTTTCGGATGAAAGTACTCTTCTGTTTTTAGATAAACTAAAGGACAACTGTAAACTGCTCGGTGATTATGTTGAAGGCAAAATTTATCGTGGAGTTTTGACTGGATTAAACGAAGCATTTGTAATTGATAAAGAAACAAGGGACGAAATCATACGTGAAGATTCTAAATCCAAAGAATTGATAAAACCTTTCTTGGCTGGTCGGGATATTAAAAGATATGCAATGCCTGAGATAACGAAATATCTTATCTTGATTCCATCCGGTTGGACAAATGAGAATTCAAAGGGAATAAGAGACAAATGGAGTTGGTTTGAAAATACTTATCCTGCCATTGCGAAACATCTAAAAGTATCCGAAGCGGATGCAAAAGCCCGATACGACCAAGGTGAATATTGGTGGGAACTTCGGTCATGCGATTATTATACTGAATTTGAGAAACCTAAAATAATGCTACCGGATATTTCAACAAGAGGCAACTTTATTCTCGATGATCAAGATACATATTGTGTCAACACATGCTACATAATATCAAGCTCTGATAAGTACTTACTTGGGATACTTAATTCCAAGCTCATGACTTTCTTTTATAGTAAAATATCTTCGGTTTATCGCGGTGGGTATCTCAGGTTTATCTATCAATATCTTGTTGAACTTCCCATCCGCACAATCGATTTTAACAATCCGGAAGAAAAAGCAATGCACGATAAGATGGTGCAGCTTGTCGAGAGGATGTTAGACCTACATAAAAAGAAACAACAATCCAAAGCGGAGAGCGAGAAGGAATTATTCGAGCACCAGGTCAAAGCGACGGATAGGGAAATAGATCAACTAGTTTACAAGCTTTACAACATTACAGAGGAAGCGAGAAATATTATTGATGTTAATACATTAAAATGATTGGGAGGGATATTTTATGAACGTTAAAATTATACCATCGGAAACTATAGAACATCGGATTTATCTCATTCGTGGTCAAAAAGTAATGCTCGACAGTCAGCTGGCGGATCTTTATGGTGTACCAACGAAGTCGCTCAACCTTGCAGTAAAACGAAACAGAGAAAGATTTCCTGAAGATTTTATGTTCCAACTAACTGATGAGGAATATCGACAGGTGCTTTTGAGGTTTCAAATTGAAACCTCAAAGGCAGGCAAAGGGGGACGTAGGTATAACCCGTATGTATTTACCGAACAAGGAGTTGCAATGCTCTCCAGCGTTTTAAGAAGCAAAAATGCTGTCCAAGTAAACATCGGTATTATGCGTGTGTTTGTGAAGATTCGTGAGATAATCTCAACTAACAAAGAACTTGCTCAGAAGCTTTCAGAGCTTGAACACAAGATTGAAAAACATGACACAGAAATACAGGCTATCTTCGAAGCAATACGGCAACTACTTCAACCGCCGGAAAAACCAAAAAGGCGGATCGGTTTTTGTGTTGAAGAGCCAAAAGCAAAGTATAAAGTTTAATTGCAAAGAATGAATATCTATCTAAAAAAATTTCTTGTATTGATAGGGGCGTACGTTTTTATTATAATAATTGCAATGATAAGCTCGGGTGATTTTAATCTGTTCATAAGCGCGATGACGCTGGGACTTCTTGGATTTGCATTGTTCGCTGCGCTTATTATTTTAGGGATTAAAATCGGCGACGATATATACAGAGATATTTTTAAACGGTAATTTATTCGTGAAATATTTTTTACAGGAAATTAAAAGGTATAAAAATGGCAATATTCAGATTTGAGAGAATAGGGAAAAATATTATTTGGGAAATCGATGACAAGAAAAACCGAATTGTCAGCAAACCTTTCGATTATCGGAATAAAATTACTGACAAAACATTGTTGAAAGAAATTGATGAATATCTCGATTCATATTGCGATGATGAGGACGAAGGGGAAGAGGTAAGTTTTAGAATTGCTACAAAATTGAAACGCAGAGTTTTTACAAACGATATATTGATGTTTGAAGATGTGGAGGTTCAGGATGTTTATAAAATATTGATGTACAGCGATTATGCGGATGCGGTATTTTGGGACGATGAAGGATCTTGTGTAGGTGGTACATACGGGCTCCATTATTTTACTTTTTCAATACAACTGAAGGAAGAGTTGGATGAATGGCAAAACAGTTTTGAAGCACATTGTACTACATGGGATGCTGAAAACTGGCACAAGTATAATGCACGCGGAATAGAATTGGCAAGCAAAGTTAAAAACGAATTAGGTGATCTGGTCGAATTAGAATATGATAAACCCTACGAAGATCCCAGTTTTAAAAAAAGCGAAAGGATAAAGATATAACTTTAGCGGGATGTTAAAAAACTATTTTCCTAAAAACTTTCTAAAAATGGTATTAAATTCACCTACAAGTATGTAGTAGAGGAGAATGCACAAAAAACCAAACAGTACCAATAATACGGCGCTAAAACCTACTTCAATCATCGCGTCAATGCCGTCCCTTATGCCGGCGTAGATCGTGAGGCGGACTCCGAAAACCGTTAGTAGTGCTATCATTATTAATGGTTGATATTTCATGATATCATATCAATTTTGAATAGTGTTGCGTAAGTATGCTATATACAAGTTTGTCAATCGCAGCTACATCGGGTTTTTCTGGTAAACTTGATTCTTTGTGTGCTTGCTCCATTTCTTTGAACAGCTTTTGTGCTTCACTCTTAATTTTTTGGATTGACCATTTACCAGTTTTTATTTCTATTAATTCATCTTTATCTGGTCGTTCTACTAGCAACTCGCCCGTCCTTAGGAATTCTATTCCTTGGCGAAGTAACCTAATCAAATGTTGGGCATTTTTACAATCAAATCCAAATTTATCGACGAGTTGTTTTCGTTTTTGGCCCATATAACCGTTGTATGAAGTGTGTTCCATTTTATGTAGCTGATCTGATGAGTAGCCGCAAAATGATTTATAAATTGTTTTATTTGCAAATAGATATCGGTTTTTGTGAAGTAAGTCATAATGCCAAGTACCTTTCAACACAAACTCACTGGAAGTCCAGAGTACTTGTAAGGTATTTGGATTAGCCTTTGTAAGCAATCGAATAAATTTTATAAAATCGTACACCACAATATCCCACTTATCTTGCATACTTTCATACTGTTCAAACGACCTTAAACTAAAAAAGTATCCGGGTGGAGGTATTGCGATTCCGATAATATCTCGATCATCAATTGAATATGGATTTTCATTTGGAATATATGTTCCATGCGCAATACTACCCCGATAACCCAAAAAGATGGAGTGTGCTGCAATATCGAATGGTGTAGCTAACTTCAGGACTTCAAAAAGCGATTTCAGGTTTTCAGGACTTTCATTTTTCATTGATGTTAATGTTTGTTTAGAAAACTTTTGAAGATAAAAAATACATCGGCTAAATTTTTATTCTTCTTTGGATTTATCAGAAGGAATAATTAAATCCCGATAATGTTGTAGGGTAATGAGAATGATTAAAATAAAAAGTGTAATCGTTCCGATTCTATACATAGTATTTTCCCATGCAGCTGGGAATACACTAACTGCTAAGAGTAAAACTACAGACCACAAACAAAACAGTATAAATAATTTGATAGCGTAATCCATGTCCGATATTAATCTGTCAATCCGTGTAAAAATCTCTATGTAATATACGCATTTTAGTAGATAGAATAAAATCGTGGATAGTTCTGCAAATTAAATCACTTCAACATCTTTTTCAGGAAGCCACCCAATTTTCCCGTCTACGAGCTTTATTTTAAACCAATTTCCAACTTTATCGACCATCTCCACTTTCACCCCTTCGTGCAGGAGGAATAGGTCGGTGCCGGCTTCATCGGGCGAGCTTTTAACTGTTACACTCGGAGAAAATACAATTGCCATACTTTCGCTTTTTTCACTCTTGTTTTGCTGTATAGAAAAAATTAACGAGAACCCCGCAATGGCAACGATAAAGATACCGCCAAAGAAAAAAGCTCGGCGGGTAAACGGCGACTTTGAAATTCTAAACAGCAATAGTAAAATAATACCCAACCAAATAGTTGTGAGGGTAAAAATAGCCCACGTGTCCGATGAAAAAGCTTTACTTGCCGAATACCACCACTCGATAAAGAATAATTGTGGTATGGCTTCGATTTTATCCACGACTTTTAGGTTAGCTATCTTGAGGTTAAAATTTATGTCCTCATCGTTTGGGTATATTTTTTTTGCGCGCTCGTAATAAAGAATAGCTTTTCCGGTTTCGTCTAACTTAAAATATGTGTTGCCGAGATTGTAATATAATTCTGAGTTATGGTAACCGTTGTGAACAATCTTTTCGTAGAGGATGGCGGCGTTTTTAAAATCGCCGTTTCGGTATAAATAATTAGCTTGTTCAAATTGCACGAGGGCTTCATCGGCTTGGGAGAAGGCAGACAAAAACAAAATCAGGATAAGAGGATAAATGTATTTCACCGCAATTCCTCCTCGATACTTGTAATAAGTTCTATAGTATTTTTGTAAATCATTTCCATTTCGTGAGAACCCGATGAGGGGGCAAAACGAGCAAACTCGCAATGATTGATTGTGTTGATCAGTTTCTCGATTGAAGCATCATTTACTTTACGTGATGTAAGAGTGGTTTTGATTGAGTCTTGAGATAAATCGGATAAGGGGATGCCGAGTTTATCGCCGACGTATCCCCACAATGCTTGTGAAATTGCGCTGTAAAATTCTTCGCGTTTCTTTTGTGAGAGAAACTTTTCAGCATGCACAAGCCGCCTTTTTGCTATCTTTGTCGCTTTACGGCTTTTGAGTCGGACAACATCTCCGGAAATCTTTTCATAGTGACGGATGTAAGAGATAAACCCGACAAACAAAAACATCGGAGAGAGAAGCAGTATGAAGAAGCCGAGAGAGCCGAAGAAACTTTCGCCCTGCTTCTTGAAGCTTGTTGTTCCACTCTTTATAAAACGTATATCCTGACCTAACAGTTTTATCTCTTCTTTGCTCAAACCTGCGACTGGTGCCGAAACTATTTCGGTCCCTTTTGTAACATTGATATTAAAATCGGGTGAAGTAATTGAAACATACTCTTTTTTATCCGGGTCGAAGTAAGCAAACGAGAAAGAAGATATTTTTTGATTTCCCTGCCGGCGTGGTATTAACAGATATTCAAAAGTCCTGCTGCCTGAAATAATATTGGTGCCTTGAGAAATGTTGTCTGATATTTTTGGCTCATAAACTTCGAGATCGTTCGGGAAGTTTATTTTTAAAGGTTGAATTAGCTTTAAATTACCTCGTCCTGAAATTTTTACTTTCAGGGTTACTGGTTCGTTTGACTTGGTCTCATTTTTATCTAACCAAAATTCGGAAGAAAATTTTCCAACGGCACCGCTAAATCTTGGTGGTGAATTGGGCGGAAGTGGACGGACATGAATTTTTATGTTGTTACTCTTAGCTTTGTATTCCACGTTTCGCACATTTCCGAAAAATGGGTCGTTGAAGAATTGGTCGAAGACATCGCCGCCGCGTCTTTTGGTTTGAACCTGCACCACGAAGTCAGCTTCCATTGGGTCAATCTCAAGTGTCCCGTTTTGCTGAGCAAAGAGGGCTGTTCTTTTTAGAGTCGCAACTCTGTATTGAATTCCGTTTAAAACTTCATTCCCGAATTGTGGATTTTTTGGCAAATCAATCTCTTGATTCCAAAAACCAGTGAAGGACGGGACTTTGCTGACACCATAGTTAGTTATGTTTACACGTGTGTAAAGTTTGTAAGTTGCTGTAATTTGTTCGCCTTGATAAATGCTTGATTTATCCACACTTACACGAATGAAAAGATTGTCGCCAATTTGCTTTGAAATGCTTGCATCTTCTTGCGATTGCGACGGCTGCTGCTTCGGTTGTTGTACACCCTTCGCGATTTCAATAGTGATGCTATTCGATTGGAGTTTCTTGCCACCAAATTCTATTGAAGCTGTTCCAATTGTGAATTTACCTTCAGAGCGAGGTTGTAGAATGTAGGAATAAGAGATAGATTGCGATATCGCACCATTAATGATCTGCATACTTGTAGATTGATTT
Source organism: Bacteroidota bacterium (assembly GCA_030017895.1). NCBI lineage: Bacteria > Pseudomonadati > Bacteroidota > Bacteroidota bacterium. Next base: position 14,489 of record JASEGV010000012.1, read on the forward strand.
GGACCTGATAAGACTAAAAAATCTTTGAAATCGGGTGGTTGAAAATTTTTTCCGCTTCCGTTTAAAGAAAAAGTAATTTCGATCCGTTCGCCCATCACGACGCGGTTTCTATCGACAGAAGCCGCAAAAGACCCGTCTTGAGCTACAGCGAACGAAAATGAAATGGTTATTAAAATCAACACCCATAAAAACCCCAATCTAAAATCTCCAATCTGCAATCTAAAATCCATTTCACCAATCCTTCTCAATTGTGATTCTTGCAGGAGCTTTCTTTTTTATCTTTTTCTGAACATCCTTTTCTTCGTTCTTCAATGCTTCAAGAAGGCGTTCGGCGTCTTCTTTTGAAATTTTCTGTCCTTGTTGTTTGGCTTGTTGCTGTTTTTGTTCTTCCTGTTTTTGCTCTTCTTGTTTCTGTTGTTCCTGATTTTGTTGATTTTGTTTTTGTTCTTCTTTTTTGTCTTGTTTCTGCTGTTCCTGTTTGTCTTGCTTCTGGTCTTTTTTGTTTTGTTGTTGCTGAAGCATCATCTTTGCGTATTCTAAATTGTATTTAGTATCAACATCGTTAGGATTTAGCTTGAGAGCATTTTTATATGCTTCTATACTTTCTGGAAATTTCTGTGTTTTGAGCAATGAGTTCCCAAGATTATGGAATGCTTTCGCACGGGTTTCTTTGTCGGTTTCTTTTGTAGCTGCAATTTTAAACTTCTCAGCCGCTTCGTCATATTTTTCTTGTTTATACAATGCATCGCCTAAATTAAAAGTGCCGTATTGAGAATCTTTGTTTTTCTCTAATGATTTACGATAATTCACTTCGGCATCAATAAATTTATTCTCTTTATATTGTCGGTTACCTTCGTTAATGATAGCCCTTTCCGATTGCGAGTAAGCTGAACTTGCGGCGATTAATATGATTATGATTAATCTCATTTGTTTTTATCTCCGAATAAATTCCATTTCGAAAGCCATTTATTTTTGCGGTCTGAAATAAAAAATTCAATCGCTAACAATAAAAGTGCGATTGCCAAAAAATATTGAAAACGGTCTTCATAGTCGGTAAATATTTTTGCTGCATACTCTTTTTTCTCCATCGCTGAAATTTCTTGCAGAACAAGTTCTAACTCATTCTGCTGATTCGTTGCGCGGATATATTTACCGCTGCCTGCCGATGCTATTTGTTGTAAACCGGGCTCATCCAATTTTGTAACAACTATTTTTCCCTCTCTGTCTTTGCGGAAACCGACTTGCACATTGTTTTTATAAATCGGAATTGGCGCCCCCATCGGCGAGCCCATTCCAATTGTGTGTATAATTACGCCTTGTTCGGCTGCATTTTTGGCTTCGCTGATAGCATCGTCTTCGTGATTTTCACCGTCAGAAATTACAACCAACACTTTATATTTTTTCTCACTTCCGACGAATGATTTCATAGCGAGCCGGATAGCCGAACCGATGGCTGTGCCTTGTATAGGAATAATGTCGGTATCTATTGAACTCAAAAATAATTTCGCAGCAGAATAATCGGGTGTCAATGGCAGTTGAAGATAAGCGTCGCCGGCAAATACAATTAAACCAATCCTGTCGTTCTGAAGTTTATCTACTAAACGCGATATTGCCTGTTTCGTGCTATGGAGGCGGTTCGGTTTGATATCTTCCGCTTTCATACTGTTCGAAACATCGACGGCAATTATGATATCCACGCCTTCACGTTTAATCTCTTCTAACTTCGAGCCGACCTGTAAATTTGCAAGTCCTAAAATCGTAAAAACAAATGCTGAAATTAGTAATAAAAATTTTACAGCATATTTGTATTTCGGAGAATCGGGCATTAATCGGCTGATTAAGTTAAGGTCGCCGAAATCAATTAGCGCTTTTTTCTTCTTTCTCATCGCATACCAAAAAATAAGTATGAACATTGGTATGAGAAAAAGAGTGTATAAAAATTCTATGTTAGCAAAACGAATCATTTTCTAATTGTTAATGGTCAATAGTCAATTGTAAATGTGAATTATAAAATCTAAAATTTCAAATCATAAATCATAAATCCGAAATCATAAATCCGAAATCCGAAATCAATCACGGGTTTATCCTGAATATCGTGTATCTGAATAATATTTCCAACAGGAGAAACAATCCTGCAAACAATGCTGCCATCGTGAATTGTTCTGATTTACGTCTGAATTCAGTTACTTCAATTTTCGTTTTTTCTAATTTATCAATTTCCTGATAAATCGCCTTCAGTTTTTTATTGTCGGTTGCACGAAAATATTTACCACCGGTCATCTCGGAAATCTTTTTCATCAATTCTTCATCTATCTGAACGGGAACGTTTTGGTATTGAGTTCCGAATGGAGTTTGAACCGGGTAAGGTGCAAGTCCGATTGTTCCAACGCCGATAGAGTAAATACGGATTTCAAACCGCTGGGCAATTTCTGCCGCAGTGAGCGGATCGATGAAACCACGATTGTTGATTCCATCAGTTAACAAAATAATAATTTTGCTTTTAGCTTTACTTTCTTTTAACCTGCTCACCGATGTTGCAATGCCCATTCCGATTGCGGTTCCATCTTCAATCATACCACTTTTAACATCTTTCAATAAATTTTTTACGACAGCGCGGTCGGTTGTTAGCGGGCATTGAGTAAAACTTTCGCCGGCAAAAATAACAAGACCGATTCGATCGTTCTCTCTGTTGTCGATAAAATCGAGTGCCACTTGTTTTGCCGCATCTATACGATTGGGTCGCAAGTCCTCAGCTAACATACTCCCCGATATATCGGTTGAAAGTACAATATCGATACCTTCAGTAGTAACATTTTCGCTTCGGGTTGATGATTGCGGACGGGCAAGAGCGATTACTAACAAAATGAATGCGAAAATTCTGAATGCAAAAAGGATATGCCGAAACCTCTGTCGCCAAGAACGCGGCGCCGTCTGGAAACTTTCTAACGTAGAAACTTGCATTTCAACATATTGTTGACGGTTACGTTTCCAATACCAATAAATGAATAATGGAATCAAAAAGAGTAAATAGAAAAAGTAAGCCGATGCGAAGGTTATATTGTTCATACTTTTTCCTCCTTCGATTTAAGAGGAATAGTTTTTTCTACGAATTCAAATGCTTGTCTGATACTTAAATCGTTTTCATCGGGTAGCGGTTGCTGTTTCGCAAATTTAACGAAGTCGGCAAGTGTGAGCATCTTTTTTAATACCGTTTGTAATTCTCCGTTAAATTCTGAATGATGAATGAAGTCGGCTAATATTTCATCGGTTGTGGATTCCATCGCTTTGATATTGAAACGGTCTTCGATGTATGTTCGAACTATATCAGTTAGTTTGCTATGGTAGAGTTTAACTTCGCCGCGCTGCCAAAGTTTTTCGGCTTCCAGCGACTTGAGTGCGTCGATCGCAATTTCGTGTGCGGAACGTTTTGGTTCACTGAAAATTTTCCAAATGTTTTTCTGTTGCCGCTTTTTGATGAAATAAAATATAAAAAAGCTAATGAGAATAGCGACTATTAATCCAAATAGATAAGGAAGTATTTCAGCAAATGTTATCGGCACACTCAATGGCGGTTTGATATCTTTTATCTCTTGTGCTTGGTCAACTCCAACACTATGAACAAAAATTGGAATCGGAAAAGTTGATGCGAAGAGCGGACTTGTATCGTTTTTTAAAATGTATCCGAAATCCAAAGAGGGAATTACAAATGTCCCCGTATCGTAAGCTGAAATTATTAAAACAGTTTTCTCGATTATTTTAATTTCAGATTTTGTAATTGCAGGTTGAGTGCGTTCGATTAACTCCAATCCTTCGAGTGAATCTAAAATTGCGGGATAAGAAATTTTTGCATCGGGTGGATATTCTAATTCGATATGAAGTTTTAGCCAATCGCCGATTAATATATTATTAGAATCAACCCGTGCTGATACGTGAACTTCCTGAGCGAGGAGCGGGAAACTAAAAGCTATGAGAAGGAAACCAAGAGCAAAGAACCGTGAACGATGAGAAATGAGAATCTTTTTTGCTTTTTGAATTTTTAATTTTGAATTGGCCGAAATTACCATCTTTTTTCTCTAATCCTGAAAAAATTCATCAGAGGTTGAATATACGATTGATCGGTTCGTATGTTAATGCTATCCACACCGCTTTTACGGAAGATAGATTTTAAGTATTCTTCTCTTTGTTGGCGCCATTTTTTGTAATTATCGCGAACTTGTTTTTTTGCAGTATCTACCCAAATTGCATTACCGCTTTCGGCATCAGCAAGGCGCATCAAACCGATTGCAGGTAATTCTTGTTCGCGCCTATCAAAAATATTTATTGCGACTACATCGTGTTTCTTATTTGCAATTTTAAGCGCATCCTCAAATCCCTTATCCATAAAATCAGAAATCACAAATGCAATACTTCGTTTTTTAATAACACTTCGCAGGTAACGAAAAGCTTCCGTGATGTCAGTTTTCTTGTGCTGTGGTTGGAAATCGAGCAATTCACGGATGATGCGTAGTATGTGCGTCCGTCCCTTTTTGGGTGGAATGAATTTCTCGATGATGTCGCTGAAAAAAATGATTCCAACTTTATCGTTGTTTTGAATTGCCGAGAAGGCAAGCACTGCACAAAGTTCGATTCCTAGATCTTTTTTCATTTGGACGGCAGTTCCGAATTCGCCTGATCCGCTTACATCAACAAGAATCATTACAGTAAGTTCACGTTCTTCTTCGAAAATTTTTACATACGGATGGTTGAATCGGGCTGTAACATTCCAATCGATTGAACGGATATCGTCGCCAATCTGGTATTCTCGCACTTCGCTGAAAGCCATACCGCGTCCTTTGAACACGCTGTGGTATTCACCAGAAAAAATTTGGTTGGCGATACCACGGGTTTTTATTTCGATTTTTCGAACTTTTTTAATTAACTCAGTTGTTTCCATTCGATAGTCATTAGTAATTAGTCAATTGTCATTGGTAGTTTATTTATCTTTATTAGATTCCTTTTTTATAGCATTTATGTATGCGTTCAATTTCGGTGCAAGAGTATTTATTATTTTATTTAAATTTAATTCTTGTTCAGAAGTAATAATATTTCTTTTAAATGCTCGACGTATCCAATGTTGTGTTTCGTAAAGTGAGCCACGGGAATAATAGCAGAATTGTATATTTTCTTTATAAAAATATCTTCCATAGCCTTCAGCAATATTTGCGCTAATCGAATCAGCTGCTTTAACTAATTGAATTCCTATTGTTTTTCTATCAAACCAATTCCATTCTGAACAAATATTCCAAATATCATCTGATAATTCTGCTGCAATCTGATAAACTTCTAACTCATCAATTGATTTAGCCATTTTCGCCTCCAGTTAATTTGATCATTAATTAAGTGAAAATACAAATGACTATTGACAAATGACACTTCACACTATTAAGGTACCTCGACTGTGTTCAAAATCTCACTCACAATATCTTCGGAGTTCACATTTTCTGCTTCAGCTTCATAAGTAACAGCGATACGGTGGCGGAGGACATCGTGGCATACTGCACGCACGTCTTCGGGTATAACGTATCCGCGGCGCTTGATGAATGCAAATGCTTTTGCTGCTAATGCAAGGTTAATTGTCGCACGGGGCGAACCGCCATAACTGATAAGTTGAGCTAACTTTTCGAGTTTAAAATTTTTGGGTTCGCGGGTTGCGAAAACTATATCTAAAATATATTTCTCAATCTTTTCATCCATATAAACTTCTTGAACAACATTCCGCGCCTTCAATATGTCAGCCGGGTTTACCACTGCTTTTGCTTTCGGGAGTGAGTCGGTAATGTTTTGCCGCATAATCAATCGTTCTTCATCACGATTTGGATAAACAATTTTAATCTTTAACATAAAACGATCGACTTGTGCTTCGGGCAGCGGATAAGTTCCTTCTTGCTCAATCGGGTTTTGGGTTGCCAAAACAAGAAACGGTTCATCGAGCTGAAATGTCTCCTCGCCAATTGTAACTTGCCTTTCTTGCATCGCTTCGAGCAGGGCGCTTTGAACTTTTGCAGGTGCGCGGTTAATTTCATCTGCCAAAATAAAATTAGCAAAGATGGGTCCTTTCTTTACTGCGAACTCTTCTTTCCGCTGACTATAAATCATTGTTCCGATTAAATCTGCCGGAAGCAGGTCGGGTGTAAATTGGATTCTCTGAAATTTTGACTGTATCGTTGCCGCCAGAGTTTTTATAGCGAGCGTTTTTGCCAAACCCGGCACACCTTCCAAAAGAATATGCCCGTTCGATAGTAAGCCAATAAGCAATCGTTCGACCATATATTTCTGTCCGACTATTACCTTACCGATTTCCATCGTCAACAAATCGACGAAGGCGCTTTCTTTTTGAATTTTTTCGTTCAATGTTTTTATGTCTGTCATCAAAACTCCTGTATTAATTTTTGTTTTGCTTAAATGATAAATGGACTCAACAACAAACAAGTCCATTGAGCCTCAAGAGGCGATAGAATTATAAGAAAAAAATTGGAATATTTCAATTTTGGATATTCTACGAAGTTAGTTTAAGAGAGTTTCATATTATAAAAGTCGAAAGTCGGATAATTTTCACAAAAACCGAATTCCGAATTCTCGACGAGTCGAGTCGTCCACCGAATTTAGCAATCTCCAATTCCTCGTTGCAATCCTTATAAAAATCATTTATATTTGAACGTGCTTTATCAAACAAATTTTTCATAACAACGGAGGTTATATGTTGAAAATTACATATTACGGTCATTCGGTTTTTTTATTGGATGATGGAAAAACTAAATTGATTATCGATCCTTTTATTGAAGGGAATCCGCTTTCTCCAATCAAAGAAAAGGATGTGAATGTAAATTACATTGTAGTAACCCACGGACACGGCGACCACCTTGGCGATGCAATTGGTATATCGAAAAGGTGCGATGCAACTATTATTGCGGTGAATGAGTTAGCAAATTATGTCGCAAGCAAAGGCGCCAAAGCCCACAACATGCACATAGGCGGTGGATTTAATTTTCCATTCGGTCGTGTGAAATTTACAATCGCCCATCACGGCTCTTCTTCTGGCGAAGGAACTTACACGGGAGAACCTTCAGGTGTTTTGGTTACAATGGGGGGTAAAACGGTTTATCACACAGGCGATACAGGATTATTTTCGGATATGAAATTGATTGGCGAGATGAACCCTGTGGATATTTTGCTTCTTCCAATTGGCGACAACTTCACGATGGGAATTGATGATGCGGTGAAAGCAGTTGAATTGGTAAATCCTAAATTTGTAGTACCGATGCATTACAATACTTTTCCTGTGATTGAAGCCGACCCGAATGTTTTTATTGCAAAGGTAAAAGCTAACGGATTTAATGGAAAAGTTTTTAATTTTGGTGAAACAGTTGAATTTTAAGATTGAGATAACGAGTTGAGTAAAGTAGTAACAGTAGCAAATCAAAAGGGTGGAGTTGGTAAAACAACTACTACAATAAATTTAGCAGCATGTGTAGCAGCGGCTGAAGTTCCGGTTCTGATAATAGATAACGATCCGCAAGCTAATGCTACTTCGGGATTAGGATTTGATGCCCGAAGCGGCGGGAAAAATATTTACGATGTATTAATCGACGGTGTAAATCCGTTCGAGGCAATACAGCAAACAAGTATGCCGTTTCTTTCGCTTTTGCCTTCGAGCATAAATTTGGTTGGTGCAGAAATCGAAATGGTAGAAATTGAGAATCGTGAAAAATTGCTTGCGAATGTTGTAGATAGTATCAAAGATAAGTATAGTTATATTTTTATCGACTGTCCGCCGTCGTTAGGATTGATAACATTGAATTCACTTGTTGCTGCCGATTCAGTTTTAATACCGGTGCAATGCGAGTATTATGCACTTGAAGGGCTGACTCAATTATTGAATACAATCAACATTGTAAAGAAAAACCTGAATCAAAAGTTGGAGATTGAAGGTGTTCTGATGACTATGTTCGATGGAAGATTGCGTCTTTCGAATCAAATTGTTGAAGAGGTTAAAAAATATTTTGGCAACAAAGTTTATCAAACAATTGTGAACCGAAATGTTCGCTTGAGCGAAGCTCCGAGCTACGGTAAACCGATTTTGTTATACGATGCTTTATCGAGCGGGTCGAAAAATTATATGAATTTAGCACAAGAATTTTTATTGAGAAACAATCATTTTCAAAAAGAACAGGTAAATAAAGATGTCGAAAATTAAAGGTGGGCTCGGAAAAGGGCTTGCTGCATTAATCCGTCCATCAGCAACAGATGAAGAAACACCAGCGGTAGTTGAAAGAGAAGTAATAGTTCAAACGGTAACTCGTGAAACTGAAGGGATAATTTTAATAGATGTTGATAAAATAAAACCGAATCCGTTTCAACCTCGTGCCGATTTTGATGTGCAAGCACTTGATGAATTAAAGAAATCGATTATCGAAAAAGGAATTATCCAACCGATAACGGTGCGCCGGAAAGACGGATACTTCGAGTTGATTGCCGGTGAACGAAGAGTGAGAGCTTCGACTGATGCAGGCATTATGCAAATTCCGGCTTACATAATTGATGTTAAAACCGATGAAGATATGTTGGAGTTAGCCCTCGTCGAAAATCTCCAGCGCGAACATCTTAATGCTATTGAAATTGCAATTTCTTATCAACGTTTAATCACAGATTGTAATCTCACTTACGAAGAAGTTGCAAAGAGAATCGCGAAAGACAGGACTACAGTAATTAATTTTATCAGGCTGTTGCGGCTGCCTGATGAAGTTCAGATTTCGCTCAGAAAGGGACAAATTTCGGCGGGACACGCACGTATGTTAGTGAATTTGCCCGACGAGAAGATCCAGATGAAATTGTTCCATAAGATTATCAAGAACGATTTGAACGTCCGCCAGGTGGAAAAATTAGTCCGCGATATTAATAAAAAGCCCGAAACTGAATCTAAAATAGCTGAATTTGTTACTGATTCGCCATTCTCTAATATTGAACAGAAGCTTCGGCATATATTTGGAACAAAAGTAAAATTGCATCATCGTGCAGATGGAAAAGGTGAAATACTGATTGAGTATTATTCAAACGACGATTTAGATCGTTTAATTGAAATAATGATGGTAATGAAAGGAAATTAAAAAATGAGAAAAAAAATTTATACTGAAAATGCCCCCGCGCCTATTGGTCCGTACAGCCAGGCAATCATTGGTTCAGGTTGTTTTCTATTTACAGCAGGGCAGATACCGATTGATCCAGCATCGGGACAAATTGTTGCCGGCGATATAAAAGCACAAACCAATCAGGTATTAAAAAACTTAGCAGCAATTTTGGAAGCGAGTGGAGCAACTCTGCAATCGGTTCTGAAAACTACCGTCTATCTAACAGATATGAACGAGTTTGCCGGAATGAATGAAGTTTACGGAGAATTTTTTTCGGAATCTCCACCTGCCAGAACAACAGTACAAGTATCGCGACTACCACGAGATGTGAAAGTGGAAATCGAAGCAGTTGCATTAGTCGTGAACGGATAAATAAGTAAAATACGATTTATGTTTCAACCCAAAATATTTGGCTGTATTTTATTTTTATTATTTCTCGTTATCGGTGTTGATGCACAACCAAGCTTGTTTAACGACTTGAGATTAAAAGATGATTCGTTGCGAGTCGTTTCCGAACGAATGAGTCAAGGTGAGGTATTCAAAACCACCAAAACAAAATCACCCACTATTGCAATGCTACTGTCAGCCGGTTTGCCCGGTGCCGGACAACTTTACAACGAATCGTACTGGAAGATACCGGTGATTCTCGGTTTAGCCGGTTATTGGGGTTACGAATGGGTAGGTCTAAATAGGGAGTATAAAAATTTTAAAAACCTTTATTCAGAAAGTTTAATCAAACTCCCACCTTCCGGAAATTACCAGTATCGAACTGACCGCGATTTTTATAGAAGCGAGCGAGATAAGTTTGCATGGTATTTAGGTATTTTATATGTAGTAAATATCTTAGATGCTTATGTTGATGCAAGCTTGTTTGAGTTTAGCGTTGATGATAATTTAGCTAATCATTATTCTGGCTTCAAATTAAGGATATTTTTTTGATTTTAAAGTAATAGTTGACAATAACGAAATAAAGCATTATATTGTCGCAGTTAGCTGTACATATATCTCAACAAAAAAAGAAAGGAAAAAAAATGAAGCAAATCGCAATTACTTTTGTAGCATTCGTAATTTTATTGTTAATTTTTAGTACAATATTAACTGCTCAAGTTTTAATATTTCCAACCGATCTAAATTCTGGTAATGGTTATGTAGAATCTATCTGGTCCGATAGTGTTACAGTAACTCCAACCGAATTAAATTTTGGTAGTGTATATGTAGAATCTACATGGACGGATAGTGTTACAGTTACAAATCTGGGTAGCGGAAATTTGAATATCACTTCCGTATATCCCACAAATAACCAATTTAGCGTACTTCCAACAAGTGCTATTATTAGTCCCACCGGAATCCAAAAATTTGCTATAACTTTTGCACCTACTACTGGAGGATTAAAATCTGGTTATATCGTATTTTTACATGATGGTCCCACAGGTCGTGATTCAGTTTCAGTTAGCGGCACAGGTATAAATTCAATAGCCCAAGCTCGTGCATTACCAAACACATCTGAAGTAATTATTGAAGGTGTTATTACGCGTGGTATGGGAGCATTCACACGCATACAAGATGCAACTGCCGGTATCGTGGTTCGTAAAACGAGCGGTACTTTTTTTGACGATCTTGCGTCAGGTGCTTTAAGGTCAGGCGATAAAATAAGAGTTACGGGGAAAACTTCTGAGTTCAGATTTTTAAAACAAATCAACGAAGCTGATTTATTAAGTTGGGAACGACTTTCGCGTGATAATCCACTGCCAATCCCACAACTCGTAACTCTTGCTGAAATTGCTGCTAATGGTGAACAATACGAAAGCGAACTTATCAAAGTAACTGATATGATTATCGATCCCGCCGGTGATTTAAATTTCGTTGCCGCGAAAAATTATAATATCACAGACTTGTCGAGCCCAACCAGCCCAGTTGTTTTACGTACTCCAAGTGCCGCCGATTCTGATATTGATGGTACACCGATCCCGGCAGCAAAATGTATATTTACTGGTGTGTTGGGACAGTTTCATTCTACCGATCCGGCAGCTGGATACCAACTAAGCCCGGTGCTCGTATCAGATGTAACAATACAGGTAAATGTTAGTGAACCTAACGTATTACCGGTTAAATATTCGTTAAATGGTAACTATCCTAATCCGTTCAACCCGACAACCAAGATATCCTTCGATATTCCTAAGTCAACGAATATTAGTCTAACGGTTTTTAATTTATTGGGACAAAAAGTAAAAGATTTAATCATCAATAAAAATTATGGAGTCGGGCGACACGAGGTTCCATTCGATGGTTCAGGATTTTCTACCGGCGTATATATATACAAATTAACATCACCCGAGTTTACGGCTGTTAAGAAGATGATCCTAACTAAGTAAAGTATATAGTTAGATAGATTATTTGATAATAAAAGCCGGTTTATCGAAAGATAGACCGGCTTTGCATTTTATTAAGATTTTAGTATATTTTTAACAGTAACAATTATTATAAAATACGAAAGGGGTTGTGAAAATGAAAAATATTACAACTATTTTTTTAACTTATCGGGTGAAATTTTCAGTGACCAGTTCATGGAAAGGGATAACTACGGATATTGTCGATGTGTATACAGCAATTCATGGTATATCTTGTGGTTATCCATTTTCAATAGGAGAAGAATATTTGGTCTATACTATTTACAGAAATGACCGACATTATACTTCTACTTGTTCTCGAACAAGTCATATTGATGATGCTGATGATGATATATTAGCATTAGGCTCGCCGGTAATTGTAAATAATTATCCGTCAACTTATGTTCTTCATCAAAATTATCCGAATCCCTTCAAATCAGAAACGCAAATCGAATATCAAATACCACAGTTGAGTTACACAAGGCTAAAAGTTCACAATGTATTAGGCGAGGAAATTGCTGTTTTGATAAATGAGGTTAATGCCGCAGGCAAATATAAAGTAACTTTCGACGCGAGCAAGATACCGAGCGGAATTTATTATTTCCGGTTGTCAGCAACCGATTAAAACTCACCGGTGAAACAAACATTTATAGATGTAAAGCAGATGCTGCTAATCAAGTGAACATATCGAATGATGTTAGTGCATAAATTATTAAAAAGCCGACATGTTTAAATTCTAAGTCGGCTTTTCTATTTTAAAAAGAATTAAGTATATTTCTCAAAATTGTTAAACACTGATATAATCGAGGAATAAGATGCTCAACTATATTTGGCTTTCATTAATTGTAATTGGGATATTTGTAGCTGTTGTGGGCGATTGGCGCGATATTGCAAATGATAAATATCAGAATGGAAAAGAATTTAATATTGCAATTAAAATTTCCGACAATACAGGTGAACCGTTACAAAAATCACGCGCCTACTCTTGCTCATTGATTTATTCAGAGGAGCGTGAAATAATTCAACGTGCAAATTTAATTATGGCTGATGATCATTCTGGTGTGGTCCATATATTCTTGGATGAACATACACCTCCGCTGTGGCGCGCAATATTTGCCGCACAAAATAAAAAGGATTACTTACTTGCCAGTGTAAGAAGGGATAAAGCCGATACGCTCAATTTTAAAGCTACACTTTCTTTCGCTCCGGTAAAATTTGTTAAGCTTAATTCTGTTACTAACGACGGTATAGTCAAATATGCTAAGACGGCAGTCGAGTTGGCAATTGGATTAATAGGTATTATGGCTCTCTGGTTAGGAGTGATGAAAATTGCCGAAGCATCCGGATTAATCACAAAAATTGCCGGTTTTCTGAAACCAATCACAACTCGTTTATTCCCGGATGTTCCGCCCGAACATCCTGCAATGGGAGCGATGATCATGAATATATCAGCTAACATATTAGGTTTGGCTAATGCGGCTACACCTCTCGGACTAAAAGCTATGGAGGAACTCAACAAGCTCAATAAAAAATTAGGAACTGCAACCGATGCAATGTGCACCTTCCTCGTTATCAATACAAGTAATGTTCAGCTAATACCTGCAACTGTCATCGCAATTCGGGCGGCGAGCGGCTCTTCTAATCCAACAGAAATTATAGGCGCTGTAATAGTGGCAACTACAGTGAGTACAATTGTTGGTATTACGGTGGTGAAATTGTTGGCGGGGTTAAAAATATTTAGAAAGCAATTGGAACCGAATAAATGATTCGGATTTTTCAAAAATTCCATAACTTAACGTTCAAAGTTCAGGATTTAAAATGCAAGCAGTCATAAATATAATTCAAACACTATCAGTAGTGGCAATACCGTCGTTAATATTATCCATCGTTATATACGGCGCTGTCAAGAAAGTAAAAATCTATGAAGTATTTGTCGAAGGTGCGAAGGAAGGTTTCAACGTCGGTGTGCGAATAATTCCATACCTCGTGGCTATGTTGGTTGCGATCGGAATATTTCGTGCGAGCGGAGCGATGGATTTTTTAGCTTTAATCATTTCTCCAATTACAAATTTAATAGGTATGCCTGCTGAAGCTTTGCCGATGGCTATTATGCGTCCACTTTCCGGCTCGGGTGCTTTGGGAGTGATGAGCGAGACAATAAATACACACGGTGCCGACTCTCTGATAGGCAGAATGGTATCAGTGATGATGGGCAGCGGCGAGACGACGTTTTATGTATTGGCAGTTTATTTCGGTTCTGTGAGTGTATATCGAACACGTCATGCAGTTCCGGCAGGCATTATTGCAGATATGGTAGGTCTCTTAATGTCAGTTTGGCTTGTGAACCTAATTTTTGGATAAATAAATATTTACAAAATCGACTTTTTTCCTTGATTTTTTAAAACTTCTTGCCTATATTGACGAAGGTTTTTTGGAAAACTAATTACTAATCCTATTTTAAAGAACAATGCATTTACTAAATAAGCTGATTGTAGCAACAATTCCTGCCATTCCACGCCCACTTGTCCGTTTTTTTGCCAACCGTTATATCGCGGGTGAAGAATTGAGCGACGCTGTGAAGACCGTAAAAAGCTTCAATAGACTTAATATGGTCGCAACCATGGATGTGCTTGGCGAGTCGATAACAAAAAAAGATGAAGCCGATAGTGCAACTCAAGCTGCTCTCCAAACCCTAAAAATTATTAGTGATGAAAAACTTAATTCGAATTTATCAATCAAACTCACTCAATTAGGTTTACAGCTCGATAAAAATTATTGTCTCGAAAATGTACGGAAAATTGTTCGAACAGCTAACGAGTTTAATAATTTTGTACGCATTGATATGGAAGATTCGAGTTGTACCGATGATACGATTGATATTTATATTAATGTTAGGCAAGAGTTTAAGAATGTCGGAATAGTTTTACAGGCATACTTGCATCGCACAGAAACGGATGCTGTGAAATTGATGGACCGTGGGTTTATGAATTTCCGTTTGTGCAAAGGCATATACGTTGAACCTGTCGCGATCGTTTTCAAAAAGAAAGAAGAGATAAATAATAATTTCAACAAAATTTTAAAAACGATGCTCGAGCGAAAAGCTTACGTAGGCATTGCAACACACGATGAAGAATTAGTTGATTCTGCATACAAGTTAATTTCAGATTTGAAATTAGAAAAAAACGAGTATGAGTTTCAGATGTTGTTAGGTGTCCGCCCGGAATTACGTTCACAGATTGTACGAGCAGGGCATCGGTTGCGGGTTTATGTCCCTTATGGACATCATTGGTATAAATATTCAATAAGAAGGTTCAAAGAAAACCCGCAAATAGCCGGTTATGTATTCAAGAGTTTGTTCACAAGTAATAAAATTAATTAACTAAATTAAAAATCATTTAAGGAGAAAAACTTATGGCAGATGTAACAGCCAAAGGTTCGGGTCCAAGATACCAACCTTATGTTCCGATTACAACCGATATGAAAGAATTTACACTAAAGGCGTTGATAATCGGACTTATATTAAGTGTAGTATTAGGAGCAGCCAATGCCTATTTGGGCTTAAAAGCAGGTATGACTATAGCAGCCACATATCCTGCCGCCGTTATAGGAATGGCTTTGTTAAGAATTTTTAAAGGGTCGATACTTGAAGAAAATTTCGCTCGTACTGTCGGTTCGATAGGCGAATCAGTTGCCGCAGGAGCTATTTTTACAATTCCAGCTTTTTATATCGCTGGTATCTGGCCCGATTTCGCTACAACAGGGCATTACCTCGAATCAACGGCAATTATGATTGCTGGCGGTGTGTTAGGTATAATGTTCGTTGCATTATTACGACGTGTGATGGTCGAAGATGTTGAGCTGCCTTTTCCGGAATCAGTTGCTGCCGGCGAAATTCATAAGGCGGGACGTTCAGGCGGAACCGGTGCAAAATTTTTATTCGGTGCAATGGGCATCGGTGCACTTATCCAAGCTTTAGGTCAATTCAAATTCTTTGCCACATCTTGGGAAAAATTTATTACATTCTCTCAAACAACAATCGGACTAAAAGCGACCGGTACAGCAACCGCTCAAGGTGGTATCCTGTTAAGCTCCCCCGGTGTAAGCCCCGCTTATATCGGCGTCGGTTATATAATCGGTCCTAAACTCGCATCTCTAAACTTCAGCGGCGGATTACTCGCATGGGGTCTTTTTGTTCCAATCATAATGTACTTTTTATCCCCGACTTTATTTCCTGATGGAACTGTCGTTACTGATGAAACCTGGATGGCAGCCGCTGTGAATATTTGGAAGTTTATCGTTCGCCCGATCGCAATCGGTGGTATGTTGGTTGGTGCAGGTTTTACATTATTCCGGATGAGAAAAAGTTTAATTACCGGAATTAAAAGATCGGTTGGCGATGTTAGGAAAGCCGCGAGTGGCGGTCACACAACTGTAAGAACAGAACAAGATTTAAATTTCAAATGGATTATGATTGGCATCGCCATAGCTTCCGTTGCTACATTTTTCATTTATAACTATTTTGCTCAAGATATTGTTGCTGCTTTGGTAGCTACAGTTGTGATGATAATCGCAGGTTTCTTCTTTGCGGCTGTCTCAGGTTATTTAGTGGGTATTATCGGTTCGAGTAACAATCCCATTAGCGGATTAACATTATCGACTTTACTTGTTGCTGCATTGTTGATGGTTTTATTAGGAATGACCGGTAGCACAGGAGTAGCCGCGGTGCTTGGTGTTGCGGCTGTTGTTTGCGTAGCTGCAGCAGTTGCTGGCGAAATGTTGCAGGATTTAAAAGTCGGTCATATTTTAGGAGGAACACCATGGAAGATGCAAGTTGGAGATTTATTTGGTGTTGCATTAGCAGGTATTGTAATGTTTATCCCGCTCGTTGTTCTGCATCAAGGCGATATAAATATGGGCGGTACAGGTTTCGGCGGTAAAAACTTGCCTGCACCGCAAGCAAGTTTGATGGCTTTACTTTCTCAAGGTATTGTTGGTGGACAAATGGCTTGGCCCCTAATTATTGTTGGTATGTTGATGGGCTTTGCCTTTATCCTGATGCAAGTAAAGAGTCCAATGTTAGTTTCAGTCGGAATGTATCTTCCTCTTGAAACCACTTTTGCTATTTTTATAGGCGGTTTAATTAAAGGTGTAGTTGAGAGATTCAATTTGAAACGGCAACATAACGATGCACAAAAAGCTCGCATAGAAAATACAGGTGTATTACTCGCTGCTGGTCTGATTGCCGGCGAAGCTTTAATCGGGCTTTTGTTCGCGGCTCTGGCGTTTGGTGAAATTCCGTTGTTAGCAATTTTTGCTCAGCCATCTTTCTTCACGAGTTTGGTAATCTTTGCCATCATCGCTTGGATACTTATCCAAATACCACTGAAAAATGCAGGCAAACCGGATGAACCGGCTCCGCCTTCAGCAGTAATGTAATTTTTTAGGATGAAGATGTTTAATAAGAAAAAATCGGAATTTGATAAATTAAATATTCTTGACTTAATACCAATTCGGATGTTCGAATATGAAGTTCAGGAAGATGAAAAAGTTACACTATTAATTCCCAAATTCAGAGATAAATTTCTTGGTAAATATCTTCAACCATACATTAAAAGGAAATTTTATAAAGTTAAGTTGGACAAGTATGGCAGTTTTGTATGGAGACAATGCGATGGACGTACAACCGTAAACGAGATAGCGGAACGGCTTCGGCAAAAATATGGCGCCGAAGCCGAACCGGCTGTCGAGAGAGTCGCAAAGTTCATCCAGCACTTGTATCGTGGTGATTGTGTAACGTTCAACAAATAACTTTCTGAAACAAAAATACGAAATCATAAATCGCAAATTACAATTTTTTATTAAAGATGGAATATTAATTAAATAGATAGGAGATTTAAATGTCAACGGCAATACAAGGATTAAAACCAGAATTAGTCTGGAAATACTTTGCTGAAATATGTCAGATCCCCCACGGGTCCAAAAACGAAACAGCAATAATTGAATATATGCTGCAAACCGCAAGCAAACTTGGCTTGTCTGCAAAAAAAGACAGCTTCGGTAACGTAGCAGTTTTTAAAGCAGGAACAGCCGGGAAAGAAAATGCCCCCACAGTAATTCTACAAGGTCATCTCGATATGGTTTGCGAAAAGAACAAAGATAAAGTACACGATTTTGAGAAAGACTCCATAGAGTTAGTTCGAGATGGAAATGTTCTAAAAGCAAACGGAACAACATTAGGTGCCGATAACGGAATCGGAGTAGCAATATCGCTTGCGATAATGGCGGATAAAACACTCGTTCACGGTCCGCTCGAATTTTTATTCACAGTTGATGAAGAAACGGGTTTAACGGGGGCGCAAAATTTAAAGGGCGATTTTCTAAACGGCAAAATAATGATCAATTTAGATTCGGAGGAGGAAGGCGCACTTTACGTCGGATGTTCCGGCGGTAAGGATTCATTAGCTACACTTCCTATTGAATGGGAAGATGTACCGGCAGGTTATGTACCGTTGCAAGTTACTTTATCGGGTCTTCGCGGCGGGCATTCCGGTTTAGATATTCAAACCGGGCGTGGTAATGCGATCAAATTATTGAATCGTATCCTCTGGAATTTACATAATAAAATCGGTATTTACATTGCGAAATTTGAATCGGGAAATAAACGAAATGCAATCCCACGAGAGGGCGAAGTTACAATACTTGTTCCTTCCGATAAGGTTCCGGAAGTTGAAACATCCGTCCGGAATTTCGATTCCATATTTAAATCTGAGTACAGTGTCGTGGATAAAGGGGTAACTGTTAAAGTGGCAAAATCGGATGCTGTAAGTAAAGTGTTTACAAAGAATTTCACCGATCGTTTGTTAAACTTGCTGTACGCTTTACCTCACGGTGTAATTGCGATGAGTCAGGAGATAAAAGATTTGGTCGAAACCTCAACGAACCTTGCAATTGTAAACACCACGGATAAAGCTATAACAATTAGCACGAGTCAGAGAAGTTCGATCGAAAGTTCTAAAATGGATATTGTGAGCCAAGTCCGTTCTTCTATGCTGTTAGCAGGAGCAAACGTGGAACATTCGGACGGTTATCCTGGTTGGAAACCGAATATGAATTCAAAAATTTTAATTACCGCCAAAAGTGCTTATAAAAATCTTTACGGTAATGAACCTCATATTAAAGCTATCCACGCAGGTTTAGAGTGCGGAATTATCGGCGAAAAATTTCCCGGTATGGATATGATATCGATGGGACCTACTCTCGAAGCAGTTCACTCTCCAGATGAAAAGATATATATAGACACTGTTGAAAAATTTTGGAAATACCTATTAGAAATTTTAAAGAACGTGAACTAACTAGTTAACTCAAACACCAACATTTTATCCGCCACGGATAACCTCGTTATTCGTGGTTTTATTTTTTATGCAAAATCAAAATGAAATAATTTTAAAAATCGATTCGTTATCATCCGAAGGTAAAGGTGTAGCACGTTCCGATGGGAAAGTTTTTTTCGTTGCTGGTGGTGTACCGGGTGATGTCGTGAGATGTGTTGAGGTCAGATCAAAAAAAACATACAGCAATGTACGTGTAATTGAAATTCTCGAACCTTCCCAATATCGCGTTCAGCCAAGATGCGAGTATTTCGGTACTTGCGGAGGATGCAAACTTCAATATCTCGATTACAAATCCCAGTTAGTGTTTAAATACAAAAACGTCGTGGATGCGTTCGAAAGAATCGGCGGCATCAAAAATCCGAATGTTTTACCGGTAATCGGCTCCGGCGACGATTATTTTTACCGGAACAAGATGGAGTTTACTTTTTCGAATCAAAAATGGCTTACTAGAGAAGAGATAGATTCGGGAACTGAAATAGAAAAAACATTCGGGTTGGGGCTGCACATTCCTAAAGTGTTCGATAAAGTTTTGGATATTGATGAATGCTGGTTGCAAAAGGAACAGACTAATAAAATAATAAATTTTACAAGGGAGTTTGTTCGTGAAAACGCACTTACGATTTATACTACAAATACTCATGAAGGCTATTTACGACACTTGGTGATTCGGACGAGTGAGGCAACCGGTGAAATAATGGTTAACCTCGTTACTACATACGATAAACCGAGTATTATGAAAAAATATACGGAGCTGCTAACCCAAAATGTTCACGAAGTAACAACCGTTGTGAATAATGTTACAAGTCGGAAATCGATGGTTGCTGTGGGAGAAACTGAAAGAGTTTATTACGGGGGCGGATTCATATACGAAAAATTGGGTGGCTATAAATTCCGCATTTCAGCGAATTCATTTTTTCAAACTAACTCGAAACAAGCGGAGCGGCTTTATTCGGTTGTTAAGGAATATGCTTCATTGAAGGGTGATGAGGTTGTTTATGATCTTTACAGCGGTACAGGTTCTATAGCACTGTATATTTCTGATTCCGCCTCAGAGGTTGTCGGAATCGAGGTAGTTGAAAGTGCAATTCAAGATGCAAAGTTAAATGCCGAACTTAACCAAATTAATAATTGCCATTTCATACAGGGCGACCTGAAAGAAAAATTAACAAAGGAAACTGAATGGCTAAATCATCATTCTAAACCTGATGTAATTATTCTCGACCCGCCTCGTAGCGGCATGCATCCAAAAGTTGTAACCGAAATTGCGGCTCTTAAATCAAAACGGATAGTTTATGTGAGTTGTAATCCAACAACACAAGCCCGCGACATAAAAATGCTGATTGAACTTGGCTATATTCTTGAAGCCATTCAACCGGTCGATATGTTCCCACAAACTTTCCATATTGAAACAGTTACGTCTTTAACACACGCTTAAAACCGTTGTATTTAGAATGTTTTTTTTAAATAACGATAAAATTGAAAAGTCTTGCGTTTTAAATAGATTTTTTTATATTATATACTGAAGTTACGCAGAATTGACTTTTTGTCATGTTGAGCGAAGCGAAACATCTAAAAATAGCCTGAATTTGAGGTTTCAGATTCTTCACTTCGTTCAGAATGACTCTTTTGCGTAACTTCAGTTATATAGAGTTTTTTAAACAACAATTAAAATAATGCATTATTTAGGAGGCGGTAACATATGTTTTATTATAAAAAATATATTTTTTGCGTCATCTACTTATTTTTGGTGAACATACTTTTTGCGGGAAGTAGTCCTAAAAATATTGTTGCAACCCGCACAAACCCTTCACCCATCATAGATGGGTTATTGAATGAAGGGGTTTGGTTAAAAGCCGTACCGATGTCCGATTTCGTTCAGTACGATCCTGTAGAAGGGGCCAAACCTACAGAAGGGACTACAGTCAGAGTTTTGTATGATGATTATGCATTGTATTTTGGCGTTATATGCAGCGACTCGAATCCCGAAGGTATAAAACAACAATTGACCCGGCGTGATAGAAGTAGCGAAGCAGATCGGTTCAGCATTACAATCGATTCATATAATGATGGACAAACAGGATTTGTTTTTGCCGGTACTGTTTCAGGTGTCCAATCGGATGGTATATTGTATCATGATGGAGTAAAGTACGACATTCAATGGGATGCAGTATGGAATTATGCTTCGAAAATCAATAGTGATGGTTGGTCGGCTGAATTCGAAATACCTTTCAGCGCCCTGCGTTTCACAAACCAGGAAGGAGAAATAGTATGGGGGATAAATTTCAGACGCTACATTGCGCGCAAAAAGGAATTAGCTGAATGGGTAATGATACCACGCAGAGAAACAGGCCGCATTTCAAAAATTGGAAATCTTTCAGGGATCATAGGTATAAATCCATCACTACACTTGTCAATCCTCCCTTATGCAGTTTCACACCTTAATTTCGACCAGCAACAAAAACCACATACATTTAAAAAAGTATTTTACAAAGACGTCGGCGTTGATATTAAGTACGGCATCACGAATAATTTTACAATCGATGCTGCTATCAATCCTGATTTCGGACAGGTCGAAGTTGACCAAGAGGTTATGAACTTGACTGTTTTCGAAACTCTTTTCCCGGAAAAACGCCCTTTCTTTTTAGAGGGGAATCATATTTTTTCATTCGGAGTTACACCCGATGAGCAACAAATGAATTTATTTTATTCCCGACGAATTGGGAGAACTCCTAGATATAATTATGAAATTGACGATGATAGAAGTTTTGGTTCAATATCTGAAATTACATATTTACCGAAAAATACTACAATCATTGGGGCTGCTAAACTAACTGGGAGGACTGAATCGGGCTTAACTGTTGGCGCATTATCAACCGTTACGGAGGGTGAATTAGCCGTTTACAAAGATTTAGCATTTGCGAGAAAAACGAAAATCGTTGAACCGAGTGCCAACTATAATGTGTTGCGTTTATCTCAGGATATTCTAACAAATTCATCCGTCGGATTTATGGCAACAAGTGCTTTCCTCGATAAGCAATCACCAAACTATAGCGGTGGTGCTGATTGGAATTTAAGATTTTTTGATAATACATATTCCTTTGATGGCTATCTAACGGGATCAGAGTTTTCAGCAAGGGACGGTTTCCTTGGTCATCACCAAAAATATCATGGTAGTGCGGGTAAATTATTCTTTGGAAAAATTGCCGGCAAGAACTGGGTTTATAATACAAGTTTCGATTATGCGTCAAAAAAATTCAACATAAATGAACTTGGCTTATATAACCGACCGCGAGAGTTCGGTGGACGGTCGAATTTAATTTATAAAGACGATCAAGCGAGCGGAATTTTTCTCCGGTACTTATTAATGTTGGGGACTGATTACAGGTGGAACTATGATTATTACAATACAGCAAAAAATATTGGTATAGCTTCTAATTTCATTCTAAAAAATTTTTGGTCGGTTACTTTACACGTTATGAAAGATATGAAAATTTATCAAGGAGCAGAACGAGGTATAATCGGTTTATATAGAAAGCCGGAAATACTTTCACTGCAAGCTGAAATTTCATCGGATACACGAATGCCTGTGAGTTTTAAAACACACCTGATCTATGAAGTAGATTCGAAGTCGAAAAAAGAAATTGTCGGTTCTTTAAATTTAACTTTGCGCCCTACAACTTGGCTTGAGTTTGTTCCGATGTTCACACTCGCAAAACGTTGGAAAGAAGAGACTGGAGTATTTTTAGGAGGGGCATTTCGGACTGCGATAGATCCTATTACGGGAAAACCGTTCACTCTTTTTGGTGATAGAGATTTAGATTATTTTGATGTTGCATTGCGAGGTATAATTACTTTGCGAACTAATTTAAGTTTGCAATATTTTACACAAGTCTTTCTTTATAAATGGCATTATAGGAATTTCAAAAAAATCATAACACCCGACAATTTAGAAATTTTCGATTACGATTTTTATTATCAAAATTTTACGTATAAAGCTCTCAATGCTAACATTGTTGTGCGGTGGGAATTTTTACCGGGTAGCACTTTATTTTTTGTTTGGACACAAGCGCGCCAAAACTTCGAGCCAATATTCTTTTCAAAAGCAACAAAAGATTTGTCAAATACTTTCAACATTCCTCCCGACAACGTTTTGTTGCTAAAATTAAATTATTGGCTAAATTTATAACTATATTTAGGAAAAAATATTCGATGAGTAACAAAAATAACTTTGCCGAACAGATTGCTGAACTTACTTTTAACCTTCTTCAAAATTGTCAGGAAAAAGAGAGCAGATTGGCTGACCAACTAAATTTAACGGTATCCGAATTTAGAACTTTAAGATATTTCCGGAAAGATATTAGCTTAAATATAAAAGAATTAGTAGTCCGAATCCGACTGAGCGGCAGCCGTCTCACGCGAATTTTGGATGGATTAGAAAAGAAAAACATCCTCACCCGCTCGATTGATCATCAGGATCGAAGAAGTACTATTGTTACTCTTTCTCTGTCCGGCGTTGAAATCGTTCATACTCTTAACAACAAATTCATCGAAATTCATAAAGAAATTTTGAAAGAAATTCCCTCATCTCAACATGATACAATC
Organism: Bacteroidota bacterium; assembly: GCA_030017895.1. Classification (NCBI taxonomy): domain Bacteria; kingdom Pseudomonadati; phylum Bacteroidota; species Bacteroidota bacterium. The sequence continues at coordinate 38,033 of JASEGV010000012.1, forward strand.
ACAGGAGGATTGCGTCAATTGTTGCAATCGTTAGAAAGTTGGTTAAAAGTTTCTTAAAACTTCATTGCAAATCTAATCATTTTGTCGTATATTTTAACCGCCCGCCATTGGCGGTTATTTTATTTTTAGAACGGTTAAATGGAAAATAACAGAAATTTTTGCATAATAGCACATATAGACCACGGTAAATCGACTATAGCCGACCGCCTCTTAGAACGCACCGGAACCATAACTCTGCGTGAAATGAAGGTCAATCAAGTCCTCGACGATATGGCTCTTGAACAGGAACGCGGTATCACGATTAAACTTCACGCCATTCAAATGAGTTATAAGGCAAACGATAAAAAAACTTATACTTTGAACCTGATCGATACACCGGGGCACGTCGATTTTTCGTATGAAGTTTCTCGCTCACTTGCTGCGTGCGAAGGAGCTTTATTAGTTGTAGATGCCTCACAAGGTGTCGAAGCACAGACAATCAGCAATTTATATCTTGCAATCGACGCTGGATTAGAAATTATACCGGTTATCAACAAAATTGATTTACCGAGTTCGATGATAGAATCGGTTAAACATCAAATTATGGATTTGATAGGATGCCGCGAGGATGAAATTATCTTAACAAGCGCCAAGCAAAAAATCGGGATCGATGAAATCTTGGAGGCAATCGTTGCTAGGATTCCAGCGCCAAAAGGTGATGTCGGTGTTCCATTACGCGCTCTGATATTTGATTCTATTTTTGATATTTATCGTGGCGCAGTTGTGTACCTTCGGGTTTTCGAAGGTTCATTAAAGGAAGGCGACAAAGTAAAATTTTTCGCAAACAACAAAATTTTTGAAGCTGAAGAAGTTGGTGTATTGGAAATGAAACGGGTTCGCACTGGCTCGCTGAAGGCGGGCGACGTGGGTTACCTCGTTGCAGGTGTTAAAGACGTTCACGATACAAAAGTGGGCGATACAATTACCAATGCCGATAACCCGGCTTCAGAACGCCTGCCCGGATATAAAGAAGTGAAGTCGATGGTGTTTGCCGGCTTGTATCCAACTAATGCTGACGATTTTGCACTGCTACGTGATTCACTCGAAAAACTTCAGCTCAACGATGCGGCGCTTATCTTTGAACCTGAAACATCTTCAGCCCTCGGCTTCGGTTTCCGCTGCGGCTTTCTTGGCTTGCTTCACATGGAAATTGTTCAGGAACGACTTGAACGCGAATACAAACAAAATTTAATAACAACAGTTCCAAACGTTGAGTATCGTGTTACAACTCATAAAGGCGATGTTATTCTGGTTGATAATCCGGCGCTGATGCCTGAAATCGGAAATATCGATCGAGTCGAAGAACCTTATATTGCCGCTCAAATTATTACACCCACAGAATATATCGGAAATATAATGAAGCTTTGCACCGAGCGGCGAGCAATTTATAAAAATACAACTTATCTCGATCCGACCCGTGCTGATTTAAGATACGAGATTCCGCTATCTGAAATTATATTCGACTTTTATGATAAACTTAAATCGACTACACGCGGTTACGCATCGTTCGATTATGATTTTTTGGATTATCGCGAATCGGATTTAGTTAAGTTGGACATCTTGTTAAATAGTGAATCGGTTGATGCACTCTCCACCATAGTCCATCGCGATAAATCTTACGAATGGGGTAAAAAACTTTGTGCCAGATTACGCAAACTTATTCCACGTCAGATGTTCGAGGTTGTGATTCAAGCTGCAATCGGAAGTAAAATAATATCACGCGACACGATTTCAGCTATGCGTAAAAACGTTATTGCTAAATGTTATGGCGGAGATATCTCGCGTAAACGCAAACTGCTCGAAAAACAAAAAGAAGGCAAAAAACGTATGAAGCAGGTAGGCAGAGTCGAAATTCCGCAAGAAGCTTTTTTGGCTGTGCTTTCAATTGAAGAATAAAAAATTTTATTAACTATGAACAAAACAGAAACAAAACAACATCCATCAAAAACTCGAAAAGAAGCGAAAACTTTTAAAGAAAAAACTATTCACTGGTTCAAAGAAACCGGTACAATACTAGGAATATTTTTGATTTTGAATAGTTTTGTGATAGCTTCGTTCCAGGTTCCGACCGGGTCGATGGAGAACGAAATTTATGGCGGCGATTTTTTACTTGTGAACAAATTTGTTTTTGGCGGTACAACTCCGCGTACAATTCCTTTCACCGATACTAAAATCCCTCACTTCAAACTTCCAGCACTATGGAGTGTTGAGCGGGGTGATGTTATTGTATTTGCTTTTCCTGGTAACAGGGAAGAAGTAGAAGCTGAACCGTTTGCATATTACTTGAAAAGGGCTGTGGCAATTGCCGGCGATACTTTAGAAGTCCGTGGCCGTGTTGTTTTCGTAAACGGCGATCCAGCTCCGATTCCACGAAACATACATTTCAATACAGGGATGATTAAACCGAAGGGAGAAACTGACGACCGAATATTTCCGCCGAGAGCTCCCTTTAATGAAGATAATTACGGTCCGATTAGAATTCCCAAAAAAGGGGACATAATTGAATTGGGTATTCATAATTATGCTACATGGAAAATATTCATCGAACGCGAAGGTCATAAAGTTACATACGATAATCGAGGAGTATTTATTGATAGCAAATTACAAAACACCTACGTCGTAGAAAGAGATTATGTTTTTGGTATGGGCGATAACCGCGATAACAGCCTTGATAGCCGCTTCTGGGGATTTATCCCGACTTGTGAAGTAGTCGGCACACCTCTCATTTTATACTGGTCGTGGGATCCGCATATTTCAATTTTAGATTTTAGCAGGAAGTTAAGTACCGTCAGATTTAATCGTATAGGAAAACTCGTTAAGTAATTGTGAGTGAGCAAGAAAATAAATTAAGTTGGTTACGCGAACATCTTTTAATAATATTTATTACGATTATTGCAGGATTGTTTTTAAGAACATTTTTTATAGAAGTTTACCGTATTCCCACATCGTCTATGGCAAACACAATTTTAGAAGGCGATTATTTACTCGTTAATAAATTCATTTACAACTTTAGAAGTCCTAAATATTTTCCTTTCACCGATACAGAGATTAAGCAATTATCCATTCCAACTTTTCGAAAACCTCAACGCGGCGACATCGTAGTTTTTTATCATCCGGGGCGCATCGATGATATAGAAAACTCCAACAGCGTCAGTTTCATCAAACGTTGTGTCGCGATAGCCGGCGATACTGTCCAAATTATCAATAACGTTTTATATATCAATGGCGCTGCATTCCCTGAAATTCAAACATCAGCTAATCATTCTTCCTACAACTACGGGCCGGTGGTCGTCCCGAAAAAAGGGAGCATATTATCACTCGATCAATCAAATATCGCTGATTGGAAAATGTTTATTGAGCGGGAAGGACATACAGTAAGTTTGTCTGATGACGATTTAATTTTAGTGGACGGAAAAATAACCGACACTTATTCAGTTGAAAGAAATTACTATTTTATGCTGGGAGATAACCGGAACAACAGTTCCGATAGCCGCGACTGGGGCTTTTTACCGGATAGAAATATCATCGGCAAAGCTCTATTTGTGTTTTGGTCGTGGAACCAAGAACTCACTTTCAGTAATTTTATAGAAAAATTTGCAAGCATCCGTTGGAATCGTATCGGTATGCTTATCCACTAATCCAATATGGCTGGTATATATTTACATATCCCATTCTGTGAACGCAAGTGCATATATTGCGACTTTTATTCTGAAACAAATCACAAAGACCATAGTGTATTCGTCAAGTTCTTGTTAAAAGAAATTGAACTTTATAGCGATTATCATAATCTTGAAGAAATTCAAACTATTTATTTCGGTGGTGGAACGCCGAGTTTGCTCCACCCATCGCAAATATCTGAAATTATAAATGCTATCAAAAAATTATTTAAGGTAAACGAACTAGCAGAAATTACTCTCGAAGTAAATCCCGGTACTGTTGATTTCCAAAAACTCAAAGAATATAAGAATTCAGGTATCAATCGTTTGAGTATTGGAGTTCAATCGTTTAATGACAATGATCTGAAATTTCTTTCGCGTATTCATTCTGTTGCCGATGGCGTCCGATGTATATCTGATGCGAAAGAATCGGGCTTCGAGAACATCAGTATCGATTTAATTTATTCCCTGCCAACACAAACGATAGATAGTTTACTTTATAATCTACAGAAAGCGATTGAGGCCAAAGTCAATCATATCTCTGCTTATAGTTTGATTGTTGAGGAAGGAACACCGTTGCATCAACTCGTAAAAAATAAAAAAATTCAAACCGTTGATGAAGCAGTCGAAACGCAGATGATGGATCTGACAATCGATGAATTGAAATCGGCTGGTTTTGAACACTACGAAATATCGAATTTTGCAAAACCGGGATACTTATCGAAACATAACAATAATTACTGGAATCATTCGAATTACTTGGGCTTCGGGCCCTCTGCTCATTCATTCTGGGAAAACAAACGCTGGTGGAATATTGATACGATATTCAGTTATTATAGCCGGCTTGAAAATAATATGCTACCGATTTCTGAAACTGAAAATTTAAACACCGAGCAATTAATCAACGAAAAATTTATGTTGGGTTTACGCAGTAAAGGTGTAGATTTTAAGATGCTGAATAAAGAATTCAATTACGACTATAAGTTACAATTTGAAAATCTAATACAAAAACTTACATCGAATCAATTAGCTTCGTTCGAAAATGATCATCTCCAACTAACCAAAAGTGGGATTATGATTGCTGATGAAATAAGCAGGATGTTCATCTTGCAAAATTCTTTTTAATAATCTATATTTTAGCAAATTTAATTAAATGAGGAAGTAATGCAACAAAAAAACTGGTATCATAGAATTACTGCAATCGGAGTTTTATTAACTTCGTTTATTGTTTATTATATAACAACACCTCCGACTTTAACATTTTGGGATGTTGGCGAATTCATTGCAGCTGCATTTTTATTGCAGGTACCCCATCCACCGGGTTCTCCGTTTTTTTTACTCTTGGGCCGCATAGCAAGTATGCTTCCTCTTTCAGGCGATATTGCTGTACGGGTTCACTTGATGTCGGGTCTTTCGAGTGCTCTTACTGTTATGTTTCTATATTTAGTTGCAGTCAGGTTGATTGTTTCATTCCGTGGTAACCCGGTTTCAGTGTTAGATAAATTATCAGTTTATGGAGCTTCCGCAATCGGGGCTCTTTCATTAGCTTTCGGGACTACTTTCTGGTTCAGTGCCACCGAAGCTGAAGTTTATGGGGTAAGTATGCTATTCGTAGGCATAATCGTTTGGTTAATTATGCGCTGGTACGACCATCATCTGGAGCCGCATAACGAAAAATATATCTTCTTAATCGCATATCTGATCGGACTATCGATCGGTGTCCACTTATTAGCGGTTCTTACTGTGTTCACGGTGGCAATGATTTATTACTTCAGAAAATATGAATTTCAGACTAATTCGTTTATTAAGTTGGGTATAATTTCAGTCATTATTTTCTTTGGAATATATCCCGGAGTAGTTAAATATTTCCCGATAATGTTGAACGGGGAATTCAGAGGAATAAAGAACGATTTAATTTCCTACATTCCTGTTTTAATGATCCTGGGTTCTTTCTACGGAATCTATTATTCCATAAAAAATAAGATAAAGATTTTAAATATTACTTTAATTTCTTTTTTACTAATAGTAATAGGTTATTCGACTTACACATTGGTTCTTATCCGAGCAAATGTTCCCGATATGCCGATGAATGAAAACGATCCGAGTAATTTGTCGCGGCTTGTCAGTTACTTAAATCGCGAACAATATGGCGATGCCCCTGTGATGCAGCGACGGTATAGTCAAGAACCAATGCATGCACAAACTTGGCAAAATTATACGAGCGATATGGATTTTATGTGGCGCTACCAAATCAATCACATGTATAACCGTTATCTACTTTGGAATTATGTCGGTGTTGAAGGCGATTGGCAGGATTCAGGCGTTAGCTGGAAATATACATTCGGTATTCCATTTTTACTTGGATTGCTTGGTTTTTATTATCATATCCGAAAAGATTGGAAAATGGCTCTACCTTTCCTTGCAATGTTCATAGTAATGGGGGTTGTACTGGCGCTTTATCAAAATCAACAGCAGCCACAACCGCGTGAACGCGATTATTTTTATGTAGGCTCGTTTTTCGTCTTTTCAATTTGGATATCTTTAGGTATCATTGCTGTCATCGATTTTATAAAAAAATATTTAAAGAGGGACGTTTTGTATTCAATCGGGACCGGGGGTGTACTTGCATTATTTTTTATTGCTATACCGGTTAATTTTTTAAAAATCAACTGGCACGGACTCGACAGAAGCAATAATTATGTCGCTTGGGATTATTCGTATAATATTTTACAAACTTGTGAGAAAGATGCTATTTTATTTACTAACGGCGATAACGATACATTTCCTCTTTGGTATCTTCAGGATGTCGAAGGAGTTCGCCAAGATATTCGAATTGTAAATTTAAGTTTAGTGAATACAAACTGGTATATCAAGCAGTTAAAAAATTACAGACCTCACGGCGCTAAAAAAGTCGCCATTAGTTTTCCTGATGCACAAATCGACCAGCTTCAACCGATCGTTTGGGAAACCCGCCAGATGAATATACCCGTGCCCAAAAATGTTTTCGAAAAATATGGTGTTACCGATACTGCTCTGATAAACAAAGGTAGAATCTCTTTCACGATGAAGAATACTGTAACGTTCGGTGAGCATAAAGTAATTCGTGTCCAAGATATAATGGTGCGAGATATAATAATGTCGAACAAGTGGGAACGTCCGATTTATTTTGCCACCACAGTATCGCCTGATAGTAAAATTGGATTGGATGATTATATGTGGATGGATGGTTTGGCTTGGGTATTCAAACCCGTTGCCGCAACACAAGAAACAGGTATCCACACGAAAATTATGGATGCTAATTTTATGTCTGAAAATACTATCCCCTCCAAAGAACCGCAATACGGTTATCTCTATCGTGGATTAAATGATACAACATCCTATTTCGATGAAAATATCACACGTCTTACTGTGAACTATCGTTCAGGATTTGTAAGGTTAGCGTTGCAGTATTTCAACGTTGAGAAGGATACCGAAAAAGCTCTGAAAGTTTTAGACCGAATGGAAGAAGTAATGCCATTGAAGGGAATATCTTTTGACTGGCGGTTAGCTTCGGATGTTATGTCGATCTATTCACGGCTTGGCAACATCGAAAAACGAAATATGTATGCCGATTATTTAGAAAAAGAATGCTGGAAAATGATTAATACGAATCAAGCTGATATGAATTCTTACTACAATCCGTATCGCGTACTGCTCGAAATTTATGACGGCAACGACAATTATGAAAAAGCAATAGAAGTATTGAACCGCATTGGAGTATTCTATCCGAACGATCCTTCTATCAGAAGCCGGATTACAGAATTACAAGCCAGCCAAAAAGCTGCTGCCGAGAACAAAGATTCGGTCTCTAAACCATAATTTTTTGTAACCGGCTAAAGCGTGAAGATATTAATTTTTAACTGGCAGGATATCAGGAATCCACTTTCGGGTGGAGCTGAAGTTCACCTGCATGAAATATTTTCACGCATTGCTCAGTTAGGGCATGAAGTTACTCTCTATTGTTCATCATTTAAGGGGGCAAAGAGAGAGGAAAATATTGGCGGCATTCGGGTTATCAGAGAGGGAGGACGTTATCTTTTTAATTTCCGAGTTGTTTATAAATACGTAACAAAGTTTCGGAAAGGAAATTATGATATCGTCATCGATGATATGAACAAGATTCCTTTTTTTACTCCACTCTATGTTCGTAAACCGTTATTCTTTATTGTTCATCATCTCTTTAATAAGAGTATATTTTTAGAAGCTCCTCTCCCGATGGCACTCTATGTTTATTCCATGGAAAAAATTGGAATTTATATTTGTAAAAAAATGGGAGTTCCAGTAATCGTAGTTTCACCAAGCACAAAAGCTGAGATGATCGAAAAAGGAATTGATTCACAGAAAATTTATTTTGCCTATAATTGTGTTGACCATAAGCTTTATAATCCGGGAGAAAATAACAGAAGCTCAACAAAGTTAATCGGCTATTTCGGCAGGATTAAGAAATACAAATCAATTGAACACTTGCTACAAGCTTTTGCAATTGTAATCAAGGAATATCCTGACCTACGCCTTGTTATTATTGGCGACGGTGATAATCGGATTAATCTGCAAAACTTATCTAAAGAATTGGGTATCAATAATAATGTTGAATTTACCGGTTTTGTGGACGAGGTAACAAAAGTGCATTTGCTACAACAAATGTGGTTTTTAGTTAATACTTCTTCAAAGGAGGGATGGGGTTTAACAGTTATTGAAGCAAACGCCTGCCAGACTCCAGTAATTGCGAGCAATGTACCGGGTTTACGAGATTCCGTCAAGGATGGGGAGACAGGTCTGCTTTATGAATATGGGAATATTCCGGAACTTGCATCAAAAATTAAATTCCTGCTCGACGATAATTCCCTTCGGGATAAGTTATCTGCAAACGCATATCAGTGGGCGAAGACTTTTGATTGGGATGCTACTGCAAGAACAACTATTGAACTACTCAAAAGTAAGTTGGTGAAGAAGTAAAGGTCTGTATGATGGAAATGGGCAAAAAGAAAAGGATCCTGTTTTCATCTACAATTTACACTTCTTTTATAAAAGAAGATTTTAACATTCTCGAAAAACATTTCGTGGTCCATAAAATAATCGGCAGCGGAATTATTCACAGCATCAAATTATTGTTTTCTGTTCCGAAGGCAGATGTTACTTATACGTGGTTCGCATCTATATACTCGGCATTTGGGGTTTTCTTCTCACGATTGTTCGGGAAAAAATCTGTAATTGTAATTGGAGGAGTTGATGTCGCTGATTATAAGGAAATAAATTACGGTATCTGGATAAGTTGGTGGAAATCGAAATTTGTCCGTTACGCTATTCGTAATGCTGATAAAATATTATCTGTTGATCCGTTCTTGATCGCCGAAGCGAAGCGACTTGCTAATTACGCTGGGAAAAATATTGTTTATCTTCCCACAGGTTATGATCATAATTTCTGGAAAGCAGAAGGAGAGAAAGAAAATTATATTCTGAGTGTCGGGGCTTGCGAAAACGAATGGCGTATGATGAAAAAAGGTTTTGACAAGTTGATTGAAGCGGCTATTGAGCTTCCCGAAATCCAATTCAAAATTATAGGAATAAAAGAGGAATTATTCAAACAAATCAAACCGCACCTACCTAAAAATGTTGAAGTAATCCCATTCGTCGAGCGAGAAACACTTCTGAAGTTCTATCAAAAAGCAAAAGTATATACACAAGTTTCTTACACCGAAGGATTGCCTAACTCGTTATGTGAAGCGATGTTATGCGAATGTATTCCGGTCGGAACAAACCGCGGCGGGATTCCGACAGGCATTGGAAATACGGGCTTCATAATTGAATTTGGAGATAAAGATGCTATGAAGGAAGCCTTCAGGAATGCGATTAAACTTCCAACTGAAACAGGAAAAATATCACGTCAGCACGTGATTGAAAATTTTCCGATTCATAAAAGAGAAACTTCTCTTATCGCAACCATTCAGGACTTAACAAAGTGACGAGGGTTTCGAAAAATATTTTCTCGCTCGCAATCAGCGAAGGAGGCAGCCGCCTCATTGGTTTCGTTACAACTGTCTATTTAGTACGTTCGTTGAGTATGCACGATTTCGGATTAATCAGCATAGCAATCGCGGTATTCGGATATGCTCTGCTTTTCGCTGTTCACTGGTTTAATACTTATGGAATAAGGCAGGTGGCTTCGGGAACAAACAACGATTTCATAGGCAATTATATTTCGCTCCGATTTATTTTATCGGTATTAATTTTTATTATTGTCTCCATTCTTTCAGTTATCATTGTTACCGATTATCGATTATCCACTTTAATTATTTATTTTACAATTAGCATTGTTCCGAGCGCATTATTTTTAGATTGGTATTTTCAAGGCAAAGAAGATTTAGTCCCGGTTTCAATCAGCAAACTTATCATATCGGCTGTTTACCTGCTATTACTTTTATTGTTACTAAATCATAATTCAATTATGGTTGTGCCGCTTTCGTTTTTATTCGCAAATGTTGCAGGTCTTATTTTAATTTTCGGTTGGTTTATTTCAAAGTATGGATATATAAAATTATCTATTTCAATTTCGTGTTGGAAAGAAATAATTAAAGAATCGTTTGCCGTCTCTTTTGCATCGACATTGGCTCAATTAAATGTGAATTTGCCGTTGTTAGTAGTGGGAGTAATTCTTACCGCTTCGGATGTGGCAATCTTCAACGTATCGAGTAAATTAGTATTCGTTCTTTTGATTGCCGATAGATTGTTGTATTCGATTTATTTCCCGGCTATCACAAGAATATATTCACAAAATCAAAATAGAATTTCTGAAATTCTTAACTTCGTTTTACGATGGTTAATATTAATGATTTTACCGTTGAGTTTATTCTGTATCGTCGCTGCCGAACCGCTTATTAATTTAGTTTTTGGAATTCAATACACAAATTCAATCATCATATTCCAAGTTCTCATCGGCTATTTCTTGATCACGATGATGAATTCCGTTTTAGGTTACACATTAGTGGCAATCAAACAGGAAAAATATTTTGCACGAACCATTTATTTCGGAGCGGTTGCAAATATAATCCTCGTTCTTCTGTTAACTTATTACTTTGGCTTACTCGGAACCGCAATCGCAATTGTAGCCGCCGAATTGCTAATCCTGATTGCTTTCAAATTATATCTTAAAAAATTTGTAGAAATAGATATAATCATTTATATTTTTAAGGAAATGCCTGCATTGGCTGCTATGGGCTTAACTATTTACTATACAATAACATACAACGTTGCCCTCTCATTTATTGCGGGCTTACTAATTTATTCCGTTTTAATTTATCTGTTCAAATGTATTAACAAATCAGATATTGGAAAAATTAAAGAGTTGCTCTTATGGAAATAAAAATTGGAATAATAGGAAAATCGGTTGGATGGGAGAGTGTGTTAGCTCAAATCGGAATTCCTTTTTCGATTTGTAGTAATGTTGATAAGGTAAAATTAAACAGCTTTCCGCTAATAGTTCTATCTGATGATATTACAACGCATCAGTTACTCGCTGTAAAAAAATATATCGAAACTGGCGGATGTGTGGTATGCTCGGCTGCCGTAATTGAAAATATATCACTTGAAAGATCGAAAAAGGACTATATTAAATATCTCGTTTCCGATTTACTTGGAGTTTTTGCTGATTCCGAGATTATAGATGTTTATACTAATGCCACAATATCGGAAGGGGCGAGTCATTTAAAGACTGATAAAAATATTCCTGCGGTTCTGGCGAGTAAATACGGAGATGGTTTTGTTGTAATTATGCCTTTCGATGTTGATGCTTTATTGGAAAGCACTAAATCGAAAAAGAAAAATTTTTATGCAGAAGGGAAACGCCTGCCGTACGAAAATGTTTCATTAGTTTCAAAAGGTTCGCTTCGACGATTAATAACTAAAGCCATCGAGATGATTTACTCGCATTCTAATTTGCATTTTGCCCACAAGTGGTATTACCCCGATGGCAAAAAATCGGTTTCCATCTTTCGTGTGGATACCGATTACGGAACTGAGCAGCAAGTCGATTCTTTGTATAAACTTTCGCAGAAATATAAAATACCGATAACCTGGTTCGTGGATGTTAAGAGCCAGCAAAAATGGATTGGAAAGTACACTGAAATGCAAAATCAAGAAATTGGAGTGCATTGTTACGAGCATACGGTGTATGAATCTTACGCAGATAACTACTCAAATATCCGCAAAGCATTAGAAATGATGAAAGCAAGCGGAATCAATCCAAAAGGTTTTGCTGCACCGTTTGGAAAGTGGAACTCCTCACTCGGACAAGCCGTTCGAGATTTGGATTTTGAATATTCTTCCGAGTTTGCTTATGATTATGATAACTTACCTTCATTCACAAACTATTCTACTTTGCAAATACCTGTTCATCCAATTTGTATTGGAAGTTTGAGAAGGCAGGGTTATACAACCGGACAAATGATCGCATATTATGAAAATGAGATTGAGAAAAAATTAAAACTAAATGAGCCAATCATTTTCTATCACCATCCGACAAATGAGAATATTGATGTAGTAGAAAAAATTTTTCAGAGAATGCAATTAATCGATATACCTAAACTTACAATGCACCAATTTACCGGGTGGTGGAATAAAAGGGAAAAAGCAAAAGTTATGATTCAGCAGGATGGAACTATACTGAATGTAAACACTGAGCATACGATACCGGAATTAAGATTAAGATTGGCATCTCCTGCTGGAAAAGAAACAATAACCGCTCCAGAGCCTTTGATTGATTTAGATAAAATCAGTTGGCAGGAAAAAGAAATTCCGATTCCTTTGCCAAAGGATATTCATCGTATCAGAAAGTATAATATCTGGATGCTCATAAATAAAATTGAAGATTATTTTTTTACAGGTAGAAAATGAGAGTATTTTTAGCTACATATCAATCCGTAATGATGCTGAAAGGCGGTCCTCGCACTCAGGTACTTGAAACCAAAGCCGCGTTGGAAAAGTTGGGCGTGGAGGTGCATTTGTTCGATATGTGGCAAACACTTAAGAAAGGCGACTGCGATATATTGCACATTTTCGGCAGCGGAATATCTACTTACCATTTTACTCGTGAAGTGTCGAAGTTGGGAATTAAGTTAGTCGTGTCTCCGATCTTTTTCTCACGACACTCATCTCAATTTATAAAGCGGGTGTTGTGGTTCGACAAGACCGTTCTGAAAAAATTACGCGGCGTATGGACTGACTACGGATTCGTTTCCGAGATGTGCAAATGGGCTGATGCAGTTTTGCCGAACACGAAAAAAGAGGCAGAGCTAATTGAGTTAGGGCTTGGTGTCCAAAAAGAAAAAATCCATGTTGTTCCGAACGGCGTCAGCGAAAGGTTTTTAAATGCAGATCCCTCGCTGTTTGTTAAAACTTACGGCATCTCAAACTTTATTTTGAACGTGGGACATATCGGACCGGGAAGAAAGAATGTTTTGCGGCTTGTTCGCGCTTTAAACCGTCTTGATAAACCGGCTGTGATTATCGGCAGGATGGAGGCAGGAAAAGAGTTGGATGCGATTCGCAAAGAAGCAAGTAAACATATTTTATTATTGGATAACATCCCGAACGATTCTGATATGCTCGCTTCTGCGTATGCGGCTTGCGATGTATTTGTATTACCTTCTTTGTTCGAGACACCCGGTATTGCTGCGTTAGAAGCCGGACTTGCCGGCGCAAAAATAGTAATTACGAAATACGGTGGAACAGAAGAATACTTTGAGGATTTTGCTGAGTATGTTGAACCGACTTCGGCAGATTCAATTGGTGAAGGGATTAGAAAAGCCATTGAAAAACCAAGGGATGGGGGACTGACTAACCAAATTAGGGATAATTATTTATGGGCGAAGGTGGGGGAAATGACACTGAGTGCGTACAAGCTTCTATCTAACTGAAGATGAAATATTTTAAATTAGTTGTTAAACAAAGTGTTAAGTATATCTCACGGTAGAAGGAATCGGCTTTTTTGTGTTCGTTGAAAGAGTAGGTTCGCTGGGTTTATATTATATCAACAAGTTGCGGAAAAGTGTGAGAGGAGGACGTAAAATATTTTTTCGTAAAAATTTTACAAAAAACACTTGACTTTCAATATTAGGGGATGTATATTAAACCCACAAA
>JASEGV010000013.1:0-43775 GCA_030017895.1 Bacteroidota bacterium
AAGTGTTTGGTGGTTCAGGACTTTAGGCACTCCACCGCCGCCCGACCCGTGTCAGCCGATAGATGCATTCTCCGTAATGGATCAGTTTACAGTATCAGACAATAATGGAAACAAACAGCAATTGTTTGCGCATAACGGTGGTCGCCGGCTCGCGTTAGGGTTAAGAGATTACGATATGCCTCCAGAGCCGATGGAAGGTGTGTTTCATGCAAAGTTTCAGTCGGGAAAATTTGTGGAGGGCGTACCTCCTGGAAAAGGGATAAGCAAGATTCCTATCAAGATAAAAGATGCAAATTTCCCAATAACAATCAATTGGAATATAAGACCTGAAAGTAACACAAAGTATTGGGTTTACAAAACAAAGAATCAGAAAATCGAACTAAGCGGAAAAGGTAGTACAACAATCAACAGTTTAGATGGCAATCTGCTTCTTATAGAAGCTCAAGCAATATCACCGGGCCCTTGCGAAGTTTATTAAATAGGAGAAAAGAAATATGAGATTATTTAAATTGCTTATTTTAATTCTTGTTTTGAATGTAATTTTGTATTCACAAGAAAATAAAGATGAAGGAAAGCAAATTCATCGAGTTTCTTTCTTATCCTCCGGTAATGTAATAGAATTATCGGTTCAAAATATATCGGAACTATCTTTATCAGGTATCAAGATAAACGTTAGCGATGCGCCATCGTGGATAAATTTTAAATTTAAGGAGAAAATAATCGAGGCAATTGAATCGAATAGTGAAACTGCTTCCGAGTTTACTTTTTCAGTTGATAAGACAGCGATTGTAAATAAAGAACAGTCAATATCATTTACTATCTCAACACTTGCAGGAGAAGTATGGACGAAGCAAGTAAAAATCGTAGTAACTCCGCCGGAAAGGTTTGAGTTATATCAGAACTATCCGAACCCTTTTAACCCGTTAACAATTGTCAATTATAAATTGCCAATTGACAATTGGGTAATGTTAAAAGTTTACGATGTTTTGGGTCGTGAAGTGGCAACGCTTGTGGATGAGTTTAAAGAAGCCGGTTACCATGAGGTTGCCATTGATGGAACTAATTACTCGAGCGGTATATACTTTTATCAGATGACCGTTAATGATCAGAGCGGTAAAACAACTATCGCACGGAAGAGGATGATCATGATGAAGTAAGAATTAAGATTTCAGATTTGATAATTAACGAGCCGATTCAATCCGTTTCCGTCGAATGACGGATAACGGATGGGTCGGCTCTTCAATTTGTTTTTATCTCCGAAAAATCTAATATTTAGCAGGTTTAATAAATTTGGAATAAAAAAATGACTAATCCATATTATAAAATAATAACTATAGCTTTTGTTCTAATATGTATGTTTTTCATACAAACGAATGCACAGGATAACGCCGACTCGCTTTACAATGCTGCTATCGCTATCAAGGATCCGATACAAAAAATAAAAGCATTAGATGACTTACTGAATAAGTATCCCACAATCGACAACGCTGAGGGCATTCGAACTTCTATCTTCATAACATCATTGGAGACGCAAGACACTTTGTTAGTGATGCAAAAAGCTCAGGAGTTAATAAAAAATGCTGTCGATGTTGCCACAATTTATAATCGTGTTGCTTATTATTTTGCCGCAAACGGTTTTTGGTTAGATTCGGCATTGGCTTATTCGACAGTCGCAAATGAAGAATACGAGAAAGCTCAAGGTCGTAAACGTGTTCCCTTTATGGATACAAAAGCGCGGATATATTATAAGCGGGGTGAATACAATCAAGCTCTCGAAACTCAGCGCCAGGCACTCGCAATTTATCCAAAAGAAAGAGAGTGGGACCCGAATTATGCAGAGTATTATTTTAATCTTGCATTATATATGTATAAAAACGATTTGACTCAAGATGGATTACGCCTGATGGCGCGGACTTCATTTTTCGGATTTGAGGAAGCTACGAAGCTGCTCGACGAAATATTCCAAAAAGAAAAATTACAGTTTACAAAGTACGATATTTACAAAGCCGCTGCCGATGAGTATTTAAAAACAGCAACAGATATTAATGTTGCACGTTCTGTAGTTGCCCTCGGTTGGGCAAAACAAAATATTCTTCTCGATGAAGCTTATGAGTTGGCAAACGCTTGTGTGGATGCAATCAATGAGAATACTTCTTTCGAGCAAGAGTCCAACCGCTATACAACACTAGGAGTTATCAACGTTATTCGTGGAGATTACAAAGCAGGAATCGAAAATCTAAATCGGGCAATCAAATATAGCACACCATACGACACCGATTTGTATTTCTATTTGGGTAAGGCTTACGAGCAAGTTGGTGAAACTAAAAAAGCATTCGATTCCTATTTATCGGGTGTATTAGCTTTCTCACCGGAAAAAATTATCGAACGGTTGAAAACCTTACACCCCATTTTGTATATTCATGGGCCTGAACTCGAAGAAATAATAAAAGCTGAAATTCAAAAAACTGAAAATTTCGAGGTTACTCATTTTAAAAAACCGGAAGAAAACAACAAAGTAGTTCTTGCCGAATTATTCACAGGCTCCGAATGTCGCCCCTGTCTTGCTGCCGATGTTGCTTACGATAAATTGATTGAGAGATACGAATCCAACACACTCGCAGTTTTAGAATACCACCTGCACATTCCCGCACCCGACCCGATGACAAACACCGACACTGAAGCTCGTGCAAAGTTCTACGGAGTTAACAGCACACCGGCTTCGATCATCGAAGGAATTGATAAAGCATCAGCAGGAGGTAACAAGGCAGTCGCAAAAAGCAGGTTCAATGTATTTACATCTACAATAGAAAAATATTTATCGAATGTTCCGAAAGCAAATATCTCTTTAAAAAGTTCTATCAAAAAGAAAAACTTATCAATAATCTGTAATTCTTCTACACCTGAAATAAATACAAACGATTTACGGTTACATATCGTTTTAGCTGAAGAAAAAGTGGACTATAAAGGATACAACACTGTTGCCGAACACAGGTTCGTTGTTCGGAAAATGTTCCCCTCACCCGAAGGACTCGCATTTGGAAATAAGAAAGAGCTTACTTATTCAACTAAAATAAATCTGAATCAAATTGAAGATTCCTTGAAAGTTTATTTGGATTCGATGGAGAAGCGGGCTAACCGGAAAGTATTTAAAGAAAAGAAACATCAAATAAATCATGATAATTTATTCATGGTAACGTTTGTGCAGAACAATGTTACAAAAGAAATATTTCAGGCAAGTGTTACTCAAGTAAAGAAATAATTTGAAATCTATCTGGGAATTGTATATATTATTGCCGTTTAATTCACTAAATTAGAAAATAATGCGAGCAATAATACCTGTTGCCGGAGAAGGAAGCCGGCTTCGACCACATACATATACTCTTCCCAAAGTTCTCCTCAATGTTGCCGGGAAACCTATCATCGGGCACATCTTGGATAAAATAATCGAAGATGGGTTCGATGAAGCGACTATCGTCATTGGATATATGGGAGAAAAAATTATCAACTATGTGAAATCAAACTACAAACTGAAAGTTGATTTCATCGAACAAGAAGAACGTTTGGGATTAGCACATTCGATTTACGTCTCGAGAGCTACCATCCCTGACGAACCGGTTCTAATAATTTTGGGTGATACAATTTTTGATGTTGATCTCAAACCTGTTATTTCAGGAAAACATTCCTCGCTGGGTGTAAAATATGTAGAAGACCCGCGCCGCTTCGGTGTAGCCATAACTCAAAACGGAATAATCTCAAAACTCATAGAGAAGCCCGAAGTTCCAACCAGTAATTTGGCTTTGGTAGGATTGTATTGGATAAAAAATCCAAAACTCTTATTGAAGTGCGTTTCAAATATTATTGAAAATAATATTAAGACACGCGGCGAGTTTCAACTAACCGATGCACTCCAAAAAATGATAGACGATGGCGAGAAGATTACTGCATTCGATGTGGAGGGTTGGTACGACTGCGGCAAGCCCGAAACACTTCTTTCAACCAACAAACATTTGTTGGATAAAAAATCGACAATCGAAAAAACCAACGGTATAGTAATAATACCACCGGTTTATATTTCGCCCAAAGCCAAAATCAGCGCCTCAATTATCGGTCCTTACACCACTGTGGCTGATGACGCAGTTATTTATGATTCAATAGTACGAAACTCGATAGTCAGCGAAGAAGCAGAAATACAAAAATCGTTGTTGGACAATTCACTCATCGGTAATAAAGCAGTTGTTATTGGCGCCTTCCGGCGTATTAACATCGGCGATTCATCGGAAATAGATTTTTATTAATAATTAAAGGGATAATTTGTAATGTCATATTTATTTACTTCGGAATCAGTCTCTGAAGGGCATCCTGATAAAATTGCAGACCAGATTTCGGATGCAGTTTTAGATGCTTATTTAAGTAAAGATAAAAACGCACGTGTAGCATGCGAAACGTTTGTTACAACTAACTACGTATTAATCGGCGGGGAGGTTAAATCGAAATGTAAAATTTCCGATGCAGAAATAATGGAAATAGCCCGCAAAACTATCCGCGAGATAGGTTATACAAAGCCGGAATATTTGTTCGAAGCAAACTTATGCCACATCGAAAATAAGATGCACAAACAATCGGGCGATATTGCAAAAGGTGTAGATAAAGGGGGCGCCGGCGACCAAGGTATGATGTTCGGTTATGCAACTTCCGAGACGCCTCAATTTATGCCGATGCCTCTGATGTTTGCCCACTCAATCGTGAAACGCTTGGCAGACATCCGGAAAAAAGAACCAGAATTAATTCCGTACTTGCGTCCCGATGCAAAATCGCAAGTAACCATCGAGTATAACGGAAAGATTCCAAAACGGGTCCACACGATTGTGGTATCCACACAACACGATCCAAAATATCGGAAAAAAATTATCACACAAAGTGTAATCAAGAAAGATATTCTCGAACATGTAACTAAAAAAGTTATTCCACCTGAATATCTTGATAGCAAAATTAATTATCATATAAATCCTACTGGGTCGTTCGAGATTGGCGGACCTCACGGCGACAGCGGTTTAACAGGTAGAAAAATTATTGTTGATACTTATGGTGGTAAAGCTCCTCATGGAGGTGGTGCATTCTCAGGAAAAGACCCGACAAAGGTTGACCGCAGTGGCGCTTATGCTGCTCGCCATTTAGCCAAAAATATCGTTGCTGCCGAACTCGCCGATGAGTGTTTAATTCAAGTTGCTTACGCTATTGGTGTTGATCAACCTGTTTCAATTTATGTAAATACTTTTGGCACAGGCAAACTCCCCGATACGTTTATCGCTGAGTTTATTAAGAAAGAAATCGACCTTACACCGAAAGGAATTATCGATAGCTTAAAATTGAAACGTCCGATTTACAGGAAGACCGCTGCCTATGGACACTTCGGACGGGATGAAGCAGAATTCAGTTGGGAAAAATTAGACTTAGTTAAACTTTTTAAAAAAGCTCATTAAACAATTCAAATAGATTGGTAAATTATGGATCATAAAGTTGGAAAATATAAAGTTAAAGATATAAAATTAGCAAAAGAAGGAAAGAAATTAATCGAATGGGCAGAATCGCGCATGCCTGTTTTGATGGCTTTGCAGGAAAAATACCGGAAAACAAAACCATTCAAAGGTTATAAAATAGCCGGCTGTTTGCACGTTACAAAAGAAACTGCAGTGCTTGTAAAAACTTTTGTAGAAGCAGGCGCCGAAGTAAGCTGGAGCGGATGCAATCCACTCTCGACAAATGATATGGTGGCGGCGGCGTTAGCTCAGGAGGGTATTTCAATTTTCGCATGGCACGGTATGTTGGTCAAAGATTTTTACTGGTGCATCGAGGAGACGTTAAAATTTCATCCCAACTTGACATTGGACGATGGTGCCGATCTCATTTTTACAATTCATAATAAGCATCCCGAATTTGCAGAAAAATATGTTATCGGCGGGACTGAAGAAACTACTACGGGAGTTCACCGCTTGCGTTCAATGGCTGACGACGGCGCTTTAAAATATCCCGTTATTGCCGTGAACGATGCTGAAACAAAATGGGACTTTGATAATGTTTATGGAACGGGCCAATCAACATTAGACGGAATTTTAAGAGCAACGAGCATTTTACTTGCGGGCAAAAATATTGTAGTCGCAGGTTACGGACACTGCGGTAAAGGTGTTGCAATGCGGGCAAAAGGTATGGGCGCTAATGTAATAATAACCGAAGTAAAACCTACAGCCGCACTAAAAGCTAATTTGGACGGCATGCGTGTTATGACGATGGATGAAGCCGCAAAAATTGGTGATGTCTTTATAACTGCAACAGGTGTGAAGGATGTAATTGTTGAACGGCATTTCAAGACAATGAAGGAAGGCGCCATAGTTTGTAATACAGGACATTACGATTGTGAAATTAATTTGGTCGAATTGCAGAAAGTATCGGGCTCTAAAAAAGATGTTCGACCCAACAACGAAAAATACTCGCTTAAAAACGGCAAGGGCATTTATGTTTTAGCTCAAGGACGATTAGTAAACCTAGCAGCAGCCGAGGGACATCCTTCGGAAGTAATGGATATGTCGTTTGCAAATCAATTCCTCTCGCAACTTCGGCTTGTTGAACTTCATAAAAAAGGTCGGCGGCTCGAAAACAGAGTTCATGATATTCCCGTAGAGCAAGACCAACACATCGCTGATTTGAAATTAAAAACTATGGGAATAAAAATTGATAAACTTACTCCCGAACAAAAAAAGTATATGGATGATTACTCAGCTGGTACATGATTAGCAAAGAATAGATTAATCAATAAACAAATTAAAGGGCAATTCGGCAGAATTGCCTTTTTTGTTTATCTCTAAAGTATTCGGGATAACGATAAAGGATGCCGATCTTAATTTATGAAATTGCCATTCTCACCTATTTTTTGTAAGTTTCTACCAATGAAAACTAAGAACATATGCATAACCAAAACCCGGAACAAATAGCAAGAGATAACATAGACAAGCAGCTTGTTGCTTCGGACTGGATTATACAAACCAAGGATAAAATCAATCTTGGCGCGGGGGTTGGTGTTGCTGTTCGTGAATATCAAACCGATATAGGTCTTGCAGATTACATTCTCTTTGTGAACAGAAAACCTGTGGGAGTTATAGAAGCAAAACGTAAAGAGGAAGGCATTCATTTAACTACACATGAATCTCAAACCGAAGAATACGCAGCCTCAAAACTGAAATACCTGAACAACGAACCTCTCGTGTTTCTGTATGAAAGCACCGGCGATGTTACTCGTTTTACTGATTACACAGATCCTAAACCTCGCTCTCGTGAGGTCTTCTCCTTCCATCGTCCCGAATCATTCAGCGAACTAATACAAAGAGATTCATCGCTTCGGAAACGATTATTGAGTTTACCTATTCTACCAACGGATGGTTTGCGTGAATGCCAGATAAGAGCAATTACCAAGCTTGATGTTTCGTTTAAGCAAAACCGTCCCCGCGCGTTGATACAGATGGCGACAGGTTCGGGAAAAACATTTACCGCTATCACCGCCGTGTATCGATTGCTCAAGTTTGCCGGAGCCAAGCGTATTCTTTTCTTAGTCGATACCAAAAACTTAGGCGAGCAAGCCGAACAGGAATTTCTTGCGTATCAGCCGAATGACGATAATCGCAGATTCACAGAGTTGTATAATGTTCAGCGGTTGAGAAGCAGTTTCGTTCCAGGCGACGCGCAGGTTTGTATCAGCACTATTCAACGGTTGTATTCGATTCTAAAAGAAACGGAATTAGACGAAAGCGCGGAAGAGGAAAATCCAAACGAACGCAAATTCCAACCGAAAGAACCTGTGCCAGTTGCTTACAACGAAAAAGTTCCGATAGAGTTTTTTGATTTTATCGTGATCGATGAATGCCATCGCAGTATTTATAATTTATGGAAGCAGGTGCTTGATTATTTCGATAGCTTCCTCATCGGGCTTACGGCAACACCTGACAATAGAACATTCGGGTTCTTTAACCAAAACATCGTCAGCGAGTACACACACGAAGAAGCCGTCACTGACGGTGTGAATGTAGGCAGCGATGTCTTCATAATTGAAACCGATATTACGAAAAAGGGAAGCGTTGTCTGGAAAGGTCAATACGTTGACCACCGCGATAAGCTGACACGCAAGAAACGCTGGCAGCAAACTGATGAAGATGTTGTTTACTCGGCGACTCAGTTAGATGAATCTGTAGTGAACATCAATCAAATTCGTCTCATTGTAAAGACGTTGAAAGAACATTTTCCGGAGATATTTCCTGAACGCTTTGATGCCGACGGTAAGTTTGAAGTTCCGAAAACGCTTATCTTTGCCAAGTCCGATTCGCATGCCGATGATATTATACAGATCGTGCGGGAGGAATTTGCGGAAGAGAATAAGTTTTGCAAAAAGATTACCTACACTGCCGATAATCCGAAAAGCACGCTCGCACAATTCCGCAACGACTATTATCCGCGTATTGCCGTTACCGTGGATATGATTGCAACTGGAACCGATGTTAAACCGCTGGAATGTTTGTTCTTTATGCGCGATGTGAAAAGCCGCAACTATTTTGAGCAGATGAAAGGGCGCGGCACGCGGACAATTACATTAGACGAATTGAAAAAAGTAACTCCGAGCGCAAAATATACCAAAGACCATTTTGTGATTGTGGATGCTATTGGTGTTACTAAAAGTTTAAAGACGGATAGCCGTCCGTTAGAAAAGAAACCTTCCGTGCCGTTAAAAGATTTACTCGGTGCGGTTGCAGTAGGGGCGCGAGATGAAGATTTGTTCACTTCGCTGGCAAACCGTTTGATACGACTTGAACGGCAAATTAACGAACAGGAACGGGCAAAGGTTGTTGAAAAAACAAAAGGGAAATCACTTGCACAGATAGCAAAAGAATTGCTATATGCTTACAATCCTGATGTTATAGAAGAGCTGGGAGAACAGATCAAGAATAAAATGCCGGACGAATCTCCGGCTGCAATTGAATCCGCAGTACAAAAATCGCATTCTGCAATTATTGAAGAAGCTGCAAAAGTATTTACCGGAGAATTGAATACCTATATCGAAAACGTTCGCAAAACACACGAGCAACTGATTGATACGATCAACCGCGATACGCTTGTTGGCGTCGGATGGGATGGACAGAATAAAGCAAAGGCAGATGAGCTGATAAAAGAGTTTACTGCGTGGATTGAAGCAAACAAGAATGAGATTATTGCGTTACAGATTTTCTATAACCAGCCGTATCGGAGGCGCGAGCTTACGTTTACGATGATTAAAGAATTGTTGGACAAGCTGAAAAGCGATAAACCAGCGTTAGCACCTTTGAGGTTGTGGGATGCGTACGAACAACAAGAAACTGCCTTAGTGGGTATAACACAACGCAGTTCACCAAAAACGGAATTGGTTGCACTCGTTTCGTTGCTTCGCAAAGTAACGGGCATTGATAAGGTTCTTTCTCCGTATGATAAGACGGTTGATAAAAATTTTCAGGAATGGGTTTTCAAAAAACAGGCGGGCGCTCTCAAATTTACGGATGAGCAAATGCAGTGGCTGAGAATGATCAAAGACCATATTGCGATAAGTTTCCATATTGAGAAGGACGATTTTGCATTGTCTCCTTTTGGCGATAATGGCGGATTGGGGAAAATGTGGGAATTGTTTGGCGAAAAGACGGATGAGATTATTATTGAGTTGAATGAGGTATTAGTAGCGTAAAGCAATGATGAATTATGAACGATTAATGATGAATTATGAATGAACATAAGAAAAATATTGTCCGAGAAAAATCGTTTGCATTTGCTGTGCTGATTGTTGAATTGTGTAAAATGTTGAGTGAAGATAAAAGAGAATATGTTATCAGCAAGCAATTGCTCAAATCCGGAACAAGTGTTGGTGCAAATGTGCGGGAAGCGGATAATGCAGAAAGCAAACCGGACTTTATTCATAAAATGGGCATTGCGCAAAAAGAAGCAGATGAAACTATGTTTTGGCTAGAATTACTTGTTGCGACAAAATATATTCCCGAATCTCAATTTCTTAATCTTTCTGAAAAATGCAGTGAATTGATAAAAATTATCCGTTCCATAATTTTAACCGCTAAAGAGAATATTAAAAGATAATGGATATACTTGGTGAGCATATTGTAATTCAAAAAGGGAAGATGCCAAGAAACCTTTCTGATAATCAAAGTAAAAGATTCAAGTATC
Organism: Bacteroidota bacterium; assembly: GCA_030017895.1. NCBI lineage: Bacteria > Pseudomonadati > Bacteroidota > Bacteroidota bacterium. The sequence goes on from JASEGV010000013.1 coordinate 10,243, forward strand.
CGTATATTGATATTAAAGCGTTTGAAAAGGGAAGTCTTCGCCGATATACTGACGGAGAAAAATGTTTGTTGTGCGACAACAACGACATTCTTATTGTTTGGGATGGCGCCCGCTGCGGTTTAGTCGGTAAAGCCATTTCAGGTGCGGTCGGCTCAACGTTGGCAGTTATTAAACCCAAAGAAAGCGTACAACGGGAATACGTCTATTATTTCCTCAAATCCCAATTCCTTATATTCAATACACGTGTAAAAGGCGTTGGCATTCCGCACCTCGATCCATTCCTCGTTCATCATTCATCGCTTATCATTCCCTCTCTCCCCGAACAACACCGCATCGTAGCAAAGTTAGAAGAACTCTTAAGCGAATTGGAAAAAGGGAAAGAGCAACTGCACACGGCGCTCGACCAGCTCAAGGTATACCGCCAAGCCGTGCTGAAGTATGCGTTTGAAGGAAAGCTGACAAACAATGAAAAATTAAAAAGTAAAAATGAAAAAATAGAGAATGGTGAATTGCCGAAGGGATGGAAGTGGGTGAAGTTGGGAGAAAAACTGGATTTTGTTGGAAGCGGCATAACGCCAAAAGGTGGCAGGGAAGTTTATCAATCGTCAGGTGTTATTTTTATTAGGAGTCAAAATGTTTATCCTAATAAATTAGAATTAGATGATGTTGCTTATATTTCTGATAAAATCGATGAAAGGATGAAGAGAACAAGAGTACAGCCAGATGACGTTTTACTAAATATTACGGGTGCATCAATTGGAAGGAGTGCCTTTGTCCCAAGTAAATTTCCACGTGCAAACGTAAATCAGCATGTGTGTATTCTTAGATCAAATCAAAATACACTATTTTCAAAATATCTTTCTTCTTATTTAAATTCTTCCAGAGCGCAAAGTGAAATAATGAATACACAATCAGGAGCTACACGGCAAGGATTAAATTTTGAACAAATTAGAAATCTCAATCTTCCAATCTGCCCAATCGAAGAACAGCATCGCATTGTTCAAGAAATCGAAAGCCGCCTGAGTGTCGCCGATAAATTAGAAGAAACAATCACCGCCAGTCTCCAGCAAAGCGAAACATTGCGCCAAAGCATTTTAAAGAAAGCGTTTGAAGGGAAGTTGGTGTAAAAGATGTATAGCACTAAAATAAATCCATGAGTAAACAAAGAGCAAATAGGAAGAAAATTAGAATTTTGGTTGCCTCGACCATTTATGGTTTTGAAGATCAACTTGAACAAATATGCTCAACTTTGCAAGGTTATGGTTATGAGGTTTGGAATTCACACTTAAAAACTATTCCAGTTCATCCTGGTAAATCAAATAAACAGAATTGTCTAAAGGCAGTTAATTCTTGTGATATCTTTTTCGGAATTATTCGCCCTCATTATGGATCGGGTGTGATTGGAAAATTAGCAATCACACACCAGGAAATGCGTCGTGCTATTAAACTGAAAAAACCAAGATGGTTTGTTGCTCACCACGATATTAGTGTAGCTCGTCAAATACTGAAACAATATATGTTTGATAAAAATGGTAATCCCCAAAAAGCGTTCAAATATAAAGAAACCAATATTTTAGATGATATTAGGGTAATACATTTATACAATGAAGCAATTTTGAATGATATACCTCCTCAACAACGAGTCGGACACTGGGTTGATGAATATTTTGAATTAAGTGATATATTGCAATGTATAAAAACACAGTTTGCAAGTATTGATCGTATTAGAAAAATTGTGAAAGAAATGAATAAAAAGCCATGAACAGTGAGAATCTTTTAAGAGAATTAATTAAGCAGGGAGAAAGCGAACTGCTTGAATTTAAAGTAGATGTGCGTAACGAGACGGTCGCCAAAACCATTTGTGGTTTTTTAAATGGTGAAGGTGGTCAATTACTAATTGGTATTAGCGACAGAGGTAAAATAATTGGTCTGAACAATGCTCATAATTATATCAAAGAATTACAGCAATATTTGATTGACAATATTATTCCTGAACCTGCTGTTACCGTTATCGTTGAACAATTGGAAGAGAAAAATATTCTTGCTATAAAAGTATGGGGTGGTTCTAAGAAACCTTATGTATTTAATGGTACAATTTTTTATCGCCGAGGAAGTTCAACCGTACAGGCATCTTCAAAAGAAATTTCTAACTTAATACACGATCGTCAACTTACTGAAATTCATTGGGAGCGTCAGCCTGTTCTTGGTGCAGAACTTGAAGATCTTGATGAAGTTGAAATTCAAAAAACAATTACTTACATCAATAAATCAGACCGCGGTAAGCAACTTCCGTCCAACATAACAGAGTTTCTAAAGTATTACAGTCTATACCAAAACGGACAACTGACGAATGCAGCAATATTATTATTTGGCAGAGAGCCTATACGTTTTATACCTCAATGTCGAATTCGTTTTTCTGTATTTAGCAATGGAAAAACAGGGTCAACTTTTATTGATGATCGGTATCTAGAAGGAAATCTTTTTAAAAATATTGATGATATCCAAGATATTCTTAAGAAACATATTGCGTTAAGTAGTGAATTTAAAAAAACAAACTGGCAAAGAACTGATAATTTTATTTATCCAATGGATGCATTGCGGGAAGGAACATTGAATGCAATAATTCATAGTGATTATTCTAATATTTCTGGTGCCATATCTATTCAGATATATCCGGATAAGTTAGAAATCACTAACTATGGTAAATTACCGAATGAAATAAAGTTATCTGATCTCAAAAAAAATCATCCTTCTTTCCCACATAATCCAGATATTGCCCATATTTGCTTTTTGCGAGGATATATTGAAAAGATAGGACGGGGTACTCTGAAAATAATTGAAGCTTGTAAGAGCATCGGTTTAAAAGAGCCCAAATGGGTGAGTAAACAAAATATCATGACCTTGAGGTTCTCTAGTTCTCAAAAAAAACAAAAAGAAATTTTCAAAAGTGATTTGAATGAGCGACAAATTAGATTCCTAAACGAATTCAAGCATGGTACAAAATTTACCGTTTTAAAATACCTTGAATTTATCGGTGGAAAATTGACTGACCGTTCTGCTCGGAATGACCTTACATTGTTAATTGATGGAGGATGGTTGTTAAAACAGGGTAAAGGACGCAATACTGTTTATGTCCGAACCGAAGTAAAAGAACCATAGTTCATTTCCGGAAACTTCCAGATTTTTTCCGCATACTTCCGGAATTGTAACGAGATAATAACATAGTTTGTAAAAATGCTGTTTTTGAATAATTTTAAATGAATATAAATGAGAGCCAAATTCCAGATATTTCCGGATGGAATGTTTTTTCAGATGTTAACACAAGAAAAGAAACCCAAATTTATCAAAGACAATACATTCAAGCTGCTTATTCCCATCAATGAAAAGATGATGGCAAAGATGGTTGGCGGCGGTGTAAGTGGCGGTGTAGTTGAGGGAATAAGTGATGGAATAAATGATGGTGTAAGTGATGGTGTAAGTGATGGTGTAAAAAATGGTCTGATTTCTGTTGTTACAATAATCACTAAAAATCCAGGGATTAGAGTGGAAGGAATTGTTCCTTTGGTTAAAAAGGCAAAACCAACAATAGAGCGTTATATAAAAATTCTAAGGGAAATTAATCTAATTGAATATCAGGGTGCTCCAAAAACAGGTGGATATTATTTAACTGAAAATATGAAAAAGAAATTAAAACAATGAGCAACGGAAACACATCAAGCATAGTACAAAAAGTCTGGTCATTCTGTAACACACTCCGCGACGATAACATAAGATCACGAGAAGGCTTATATGAACATTGAACAAGTAAAGCAATTATTAAATGGGAATACTATGAAGCAGCCTGATTTTTTTACTCAAGAAGATTTAGAACTACTGTCAAAGTGGAGGGATAGAGTTTATGATAAAAACAATCCTATGCACAAAAAAGTAAAAAAAGAATTAATGGATAATGTATGGACTAAGACACAATATTGGGCAAAAGAGTTGGTAAAACGTGTTGAAGGATATGAAACGTATAATCCACGTATCTGGATGGAAAGAGGATGGGAAAATGAAAAACGAGTATCAAAGTTCAAGAAATATACTTGGGCAAGAATATTTAAAAAAGGTGACATTAACAAAGCCATATTCTTTACCGTTGGTGCAAGTGCAAAAAGCAAAGCTCTTGTTTATAAGATAGACCATTACGGTGTAAAAGAGTCTCCTCTGAGCGCAGAACAGAAAATGTTATGCTCTCAATTAATTCCAGATAAAGTCCGATACATTCAAATACCTTATGAAGACATACCAACCTACAATTGGAAAAAATTACTCGACAAAACGGAACAATTCATTCGAGAAAATAAAATTCTCTATAATCGAATCCTTGATGAAGTGTGGGAAAATACTGTCAATGTTCCTGGTCTTAAGAACCGTCTCATCAAGCGAGAATTACCGAAGAAAGGTCTTAATAAAATTCCCAAAAGAAAATTTAACTTTAAAGGGCATGATACAGATTGGGAAAAAAGACAGCATGATAATAGCGATCGCGGAAAACTTGGTGAAGCTCTAGTTGTCGAGCATGAAAAGGATATTCTCAGGATGAAAGATTTAGATAAGCTAGCAGAAAAAGTAAATAAAGTACAAGATGGAAAAGGATACGATATTCTTTCAAAACATGAAGATGGGAGTGATAAATATATTGAAGTAAAGAGTACAACGGGAAATGAGAATACTCCTTTTGAGATAACACCAAATGAGGTTGAGTATTCTAAAAAATATAGAAAGTCTTATTACCTTTATCGCGTATTTAATCTCAAAAAGAAAACTAGATTAGCCGAATATCATGAATTTCATGGGGATATTAAAAAATATTTCCTTTTAGAGGAAACACAGTTTAAAGCACACCGCAAGAATAGAAAATAATGAAATATGATCCTAAATTAGCAGATAAGATCATTGCCAGTCTGCAACAAAGCAAATCAATCCGCCAACGCATTTTAAAGAAAGCGTTTGAAGGGAAGTTGGTGTGAAAACGGAAAAACAAAATATTATAGGAGATAGGGAATGATATCCAATGATTTGATAATTTCACAATCGCGAATTGAACGCACGATCCTTTTCTTGCGGGGGCAAAAAGTGATGCTCGATTCCGACCTTGCTGCACTGTATGGTATTCCTACGAAGGTGCTTAAGCAGGCTGTAAAGCGTAACCTCGATCGGTTTCCATCGGACTTTATGTTTGAATTGACTGCGGAAGAAAAAATCGAGGTGGTCACAAATTGTGACCACCTCGCCAAGCTCAAATTCTCGCCGTACCTGCCGTATGCGTTTACAGAACATGGAGCGCTCATGCTCGCTAGTGTTTTAAATAGTCCCAAAGCAGTACAGGTCAGTGTCCAGATTGTTCGTACATTTATCCGGTTGCGTGAATTGCTCGCCACACATAAAGACCTTGCCCGCAAACTGGAAGACATGGAAAAGAAATACGATCATAATTTTAAAATTGTTTTTGATGCGATTCGTCAATTGTTGTCGCCTCCTGAAAAACCGAAAAGGCCTATCGGTTTCCGGGTCGAAGAGCCGTTGGTTCGCTACAGAACATCAAGTGGTAAGAAAAAAAGAAAGTAAAACGAAATTTATGAGCAACGGAAACACATCAAGTATAATCCAAAAAGTCTGGTCTTTCTGTAACACGCTTCGCGATGATAACATAAGATCACGAGAAGGCATATATGAGTATTGAACAAGTAAAGCGATTGTTAAAACAAAAAGAAAACATCCGTCTGGAGTTTAAGGAAGCTCAACATGCATTGCCAACAAATTTATTTGAGACAATATGTGCAATGCTCAACCGTGACGGAGGTGATATTTTACTGGGAGTTACAGACAATGCAGAACTACAAGGAGTTGAACCAACGGCGATTGAAAAAATTACAAGAGAAATTGTCACCTTATCCAACAATCCAAATAAACTCGACCCGCCCCACATACTATTTCCGCTGGTTCATGCCGTCAATAAAAAAACAGTTATCCACATTCAAGTTCCGGCAAGCTCACAATTACATAAATCTGCAAGTGCAGTTTATGACCGCAGTGCGGATGGACATTTCGTCATAAAACAGCCGCATCAAATAGCAGAAATCTATAATCGTAAGCGAACGCATTACACAGAAGGAATAATTTATCCCAAAATTCGATTTACAGATTTTAAGCAAGATCTCTTCCCCAAAGTCCGCAACCTAATAAAGAGTAACGTTGCAAATCATCCATGGCTTTCTTTAACTGATAAACAAATATTGGAAAGGGCAGGATTGTGGAAAAAAGATTATCAATCCGGTAAAGAAGGGTACACGCTTGCGGCAGTGTTATTATTTGGCAAAGATGAGGTGATACAACAAATACTTCCTCATTATAAAACCGATGCTCTTCTCCGCGTAAAGAACATACATCGTTACGACGACCGTGAATATATTCAAACCAACCTGATAGAATCGTATGATAAGTTAATGGACTTTGTTGCCAAACATTTACCAGATAAATTCTATAAAGAAGGGAATCAACGTAAAAGTCTTCGAACTGATATCTTTCATGAGGTTGTTGCGAACATTCTTGTTCACCGGGAATACACAAACGCACATCCAGCGACATTTGTTATCCATCCCGACCGTGTTGAAACTGAAAATGCAAATAATCCAAACGGTCATGGTCCTATTATTCTTGGAAAATTTACACCGTTTTCTAAAAATCCTACTGTAGCAAAATTCTTTATTCAATTAGGTCTCGTAGAAGAATTGGGCTCAGGTTTCTTGAACGTCAATCGTTTTGTGAAAGAATATGGCGGTAAGAGATCGCCTGAATTTATTGAAGGAAATACTTTTAAGATGGTTATTCCCATCAGTGAAAAGATGATGGCAAAGAAGTTCGACGGAGCCGGTGTAAGTGGCGGTGCAGTTGAGGGATTAATTGAGGGATTAACTGAGGGATTAAAACAAAAACTTATCAATTTAATTAAGACTATGGTAATTGAAGAAGGAAAGCGCATACCCTTCTATGCAAATAAAATTTCTGAACCCGAAAAAAATATTGAAAGGTATTTCAAATTGTTTAGAGATAAACAATTGATTGAATATAGAGGAAGTAAAAAAACAGGTGGCTATTTTTTAACCGAAGAAATTAAAAAGAAATTAAAACAATGAGCAACGGCAACACATCAAGCATAATCCAAAAGGTCTGGTCGTTCTGTAACACACTCCGCGATGATGGAGTTGGGTACGGAGATTACCTCGAACAACTCACGTACCTGCTCTTTCTCAAAATGGCAGATGAGTATAGTAAACCTCCATACAACAGAAAACTGCCTATCCCAAAAGAATATACGTGGGATAAATTAACAACGCCTAAAGGCGCGGCATTAGAAACACATTACAATAATTTGCTGCGCGATCTTGCCAAAGAAAAAAATATACTCGGTCAGATATTTACCAAGAGCCAGAATAAAATCCAGGATCCCGCGAAACTCTCCCGCCTCATTGATCTGATAGACAAAGAGCAATGGAGTACAATGGCGGCAGATGTAAAAGGAGAAATCTACGAAGGGCTGTTAGAGAAAAACGCGGAAGATACAAAAAGCGGTGCCGGACAATACTTTACACCGCGTGCGCTAATTAAAACAATGGTGCAATGTGTACGTCCCGAACCTAAAAAGACCATTGCCGATCCTGCGTGTGGTACAGGCGGATTTTTCCTTGCTGCGTACGACTTCCTCTCATCTCAGGATTTAGATAAAGAGCAGAGAAAGTTTTTAAAGTATAACACCTTTTACGGCAATGAAATAGTAGCAAGCACCAGACGCCTTGCACTCATGAACCTGTTCCTGCATAACATCGGCGATATCGACAGCGAAAACTTTATCTCGTCTGCTGATGCGCTGGTATCTTCTCCATCTAAAACATTTGATTATGTACTTGCAAATCCTCCATTTGGCAAGAAAAGCAGTATGACCTTTACAAACGAAGAAGGAGAGCAGGAAAAAGAAGAGCTTACTTACAATCGTCAGGATTTTTGGGTAACGACAAGCAACAAGCAGTTAAACTTTGTCCAGCACATCCGCACTATGTTAAAGACTGACGGTAAAGCTGCAGTCGTTGTACCAGATAATGTTTTGTTTGAAGGAGGTGCAGGCGAAACAGTCCGAAAGCAATTATTAGATAAAACAGATCTGCACACGATTCTGCGTTTATCAACGGGAATATTTTATGCGAACGGTGTAAAAGCAAATGTATTATTCTTCGATAACAAACCCGCATCAAAAGAACCGTGGACAAAAGATGTTTGGATCTTCGATTACCGAACTAATACACACCACACACTCAAAAAAAACCGGATGCAGTTTGAGGATTTAAAGGAATTTATCGATTGCTACAATCCAAAGAACCGGAACAAACGAAAAGCAACGTGGAGTGAATCGAATCCAGACGGACGTTGGCGGAGATTTACCTACGAAGAAATTATCAATCGCGATAAAACAAGTCTCGACATTACATGGATAAAAGATAAGTCTTTAGCTGATCTTGATAACCTTCCCGACCCGGATGTGCTTGCGATAGAGATAGTAGAGAATTTAGAAGCGGGACTTGAAAACTTCCGAGAGATTATAGATTCGATTAATGGGAAGAAGTCGTAATGGCAAATCCAAAAGAAGAAAAACCATTGGTTGTCCGATGCCCGAACTGCAAACAAGTACGCGAACCCGACTACAACGAAACCACGCGGCGCTATGTATGTACCATTTGCGCGGCACCGTTGGATGCACAGGTTCTGATTGAAAAGAAGAAACGAGGATTGAAATAGCGTTCCTCACAATAGGATCACCAATCACTGAATCAACAAACCGCTGAAGCGGTTAGTATATTTATTTATTTTATAATTCACCGACTAAAGTCGGCGGCAATCATTAATATCCCTCCCCAAAATCTTTTTTGAACGCATCGGCTAATATTCTTCCCCAATTTTCCAAAGCTGCTAATTTACCGAAGAAGAATCTAAGCACGGGCGGCTCTTCTACAAACTTTAATCCCTTAACCAAATCTCTATGCTTGTATAACCAAACCAAGCGGTCAACTGCGTAATCTATCTGGGACATTGTGTAAACACGGCGCGGCACTGCGAGCCGGGCAAGCTCAATATCGGCATAAACTTCGTTACCGTCTTTGTCTCTTTCCATCGAGACTGTGCCTCGCTCCATACTGCGAATACCGGAAGCGATATACACCGCCGCGGATAAAGCTCCTGCCGGGTACTGCGATTGAGGTATGTGAGGCAGAAAGCGCATCGCATCGAGATGGCATGCCAATCCGCCTGCCGGTGTAACAACGGGCAGCTTGCTTTCTACAAGTTTCTCAACAAAATATTTTACAAACTCAGCCGCGCTGCCTGCAACGTTAAGCTCGGTCATCTCACGCAAACCAACTGCCATAGCTTCAATTTCTTTTGTGGACATACCGCCGTAAGTCAGAAAACCTTCGTACACGGGAAGCCAGTTTTTTATATCCTCAAAATATTTTTTGTTGTTGGTTGCAATGAAACCGCCGCGGACGCAGGTACTTTTGCGACCTGAGAGATAAAATATATCTGCGTAACTCATCAGCTCCCAGATAATTTCCTGGATGGATTTATTCTCATATCCTTTCTCGCGCTTTTTAATAAAGTAAGCATTCTCAGAAAGTAAACTCCCGTCGAACACAAGCGGAATTTTATTTTCGGAAGCTATCTTTTTCACCTCTCTCAAATTTTCCATAGAGAATGGTTGCCCGCCTATAAGATTTGTTGTCGCTTCCATTCTGATGAAAGGAACCTTATCAGCTCCATATTTCTTGATGACATCTTTGAACTTTTGGATATCCAGGTCGCCTTTGAACTGGACGGAGCTTTCGGTTTTCAGAGCCTCGTCGGTGAAAATTTCAAGAACTGTTCCGCCGGCTAACTCGAAGTGAACTTTGGTTGTGGTGAAGTGGTAGTTCATTGGGACGACGTCGCCGGGTTTTACAAATACTTTGGCTAATAAATGTTCGGCGGCTCTGCCTTGGTGGACGGGCAGGAGGTATTCAAACCTCAGGACATCATTTACGGCGGCGAGAAGTTTGTAGTAGCTCTCGCAGCCAGCGTAGGCATCGTCGGATACCATCATAGCGGCGAGCTGGTTATCGCTCATAGCGTTAGTGCCGCTATCGGTGAGCATGTCTAAAAAAATATCGCGAGTGCGTAGTGAGAATGTATTGTAGCCGCCTTCTTCAATGGCTTTTAGCCGCTGGTCGACAGGAATAAGGTTTGTTTTTTGCACAATCCTGACTTTGTGCATCTCAACGGGAATTTCTCTCCCGTTCGAAAGTTTTACTAACATAATATCCTCCAGATTAAGTTATTGAAAGTTTTGTGAATTTATAAAAGGGACATGACGCTAAATTGATAGTATATTATAATCATCTTATCAAACAATTTCAATAAATTAATTATTCAATCTATCCTCGAATCTATACTTTGCATATTCCTCTTATTTTTACTATTTTAAGCAAGTTTAAATCAATAAAAATTAAGATTATCTTTATATGGAAAACATTCTGCAACCAAATGTACAGAATTTAAAACCCGAACCGTCGGCGTTTTACCGGTGGGTAGTTTTAGTATTTATCAGTTTCGCGATGTTTGGTAACTACTATATCTACGATAGTATCAGTCCGCTTGCCGATTTACTTGCTACGCAATTAAATTTTACCAACTCGGATATCGGATTACTGCAAGCAATCTACAGTTTTCCAAACATCATAATGGTTCTGATTGGTGGATTAATTATTGATAGAATAGGAACCAGAAAATCTGTTTTTATTTTTACATCTCTCATCATGATTGGTGCATTAGTAACTGCGGTTCGTGGCGATTTGTACTTAATGGCAGCGGGTAGATTAATATTTGGTTTAGGCGCCGAGTCGATGATAGTTGCCATCACTACTATTATCGCGAGGTGGTTTAAAGGAAAGGAGCTGTCGTTCGCATTCGGTTTGAATTTGACCGTGGCAAGATTCGGTTCCTTTATGGCGCTGAATTCTCCGAGCTGGGGAAAAAGTTTGTATAACTACTGGCAGTCGCCTTTGTGGATAACTGTAGCTGCCGGAGTATTTGCGATCTTCTGTATTCTCATTTATTATTTCATGGATGCGTATGCGTCTAAAAATTACAAATTAGCAAAGGAAGGGAATCAGGATAAAATTGTATTTAAAGAGATATTTAAGTTTGGTACATCGTTCTGGTTTATAACGGCTTTATGCGTAACATTCTATTCGGCGATGTTCCCGTTTCAGACTTTCGCGATAAAGTTTTTTCAGGAAGCACACGGAACAACTCGTGAAGTGGGTGGCAATCTCTCGAGTCTGCTGACATTAGCTGCAATGTTTTTTACACCGCTCTTCGGTTTGTTGGCTGATAAAATAGGTAAGCGTTCTTTATTGATGATGTTTGGCTCGCTTCTCATAATTCCGGTTTATTTAATTATGGCATACAAAGTTGACCTCGCTTCTTATATAGGTTTAAGCGGTGGTTTACCGGTTGACCTCGCCTTCTTCGGAATTGAACAAACCATCATTCCATATTATTTAATTGTTCCGATGTCGATGATGGGGATTGCATTCTCACTCATACCTGCTGTAATGTGGCCCTCCGTTGCTTTAGTCGTTGATGAATCCAGATTAGGTACAGCTTATGGTTTGATGACGATGATACAGAATATCGGTTTGTTCGGATTTAATTTATTAATTGGATATGCGAATGATATTTCAGGTGCAAGCGCTGCTAATCCCGCTGGCTATAATGCCGGAATGTGGATATTTTCAGCATTAGGATTTTTTGGACTTTTGTTTGCAACTTTGTTACGACGCTGTGAGATGGGTCCTAATGGACACGGTTTGGAGTTGGCGAAAGGGAAAAAATAAAAAGAAAAAATATGAAAACACTTAAACTAAATACAAACAAAACCGTCAAACAACTATGAAAAACGAATTAGATAACGCTTCTGAAATCGCTATACGCGATTGTATGGGATTGCAAAACGGCGAAACTGTCCTTGTTGTAACCGATGAGCCACTCCGCAAAATCGGCTACTCGCTCTGGCAAGCAGCTAAAAACTTAGGCTCCTCTGAATCAGTCATCATCGAGATGCAGCCGCGCAAAACTAACGGTGAAGAACCACCAAAGCAAATCGCTGAATTAATGAAGCAATTCGTTATTGTTTTATGCCCGACTTCAAAATCGTTAACTCACACAGACTCACGGCGGCTTGCTACTGCGCTCGGTGTTCGTATCGCAACATTGCCTGGTGTAACTGAAGAAATTATGATTCGCTGTATGAACGCCGACTATCATAAAATTGCTGAACGAACTTTTAAACTCTGTGAGTTGATGGAGAAGACGAAAGTAATTCATGTAACATCGCCGGGCGGAACTGATATCACGATGCCGATTGAAGGGCGCTCGTCACACGCAAGTTCAGGACTGTTTCGTGAAAAAGGACAGTGGGGGAATTTACCGACCGGTGAAGCTTACCTCGCACCCGTAGAAGGTAAATCGAACGGTGTTGTTGTAGTTGACGGCTCGATGGCTGGCGTTGGAATGATCAAAACTCATATAAAAATTGTTGTTAAAGATGGATATGCAGCTGATATTACCGGCGGTGAAGAAGCCGAAAAATTAGTAAAACTTTTGGAACCGCACGGGCTTGATGGGCGCAATGTTGCAGAGTTTGGTATTGGCACAAACGATAAAGCAATTTTGACCGGCTTGATTTTGGAAGACGAAAAAGTGATGGGCACAATTCACATTGCTTTCGGCGACAACAAGTCGATGGGCGGTAGCGTCCGCGTTGCAAGTCATCTCGATGGTTTAGTGAAAAACCCGGATGTGTGGTTCGACGAGAAATTAATTATGAAAGATGGCAAATTTATAGCGTAGCGCGTTGAGCAAAGAGCCCTTCGACTACGCTCAGGGTAAACTTTAAGCAAAGAGCGAAGAGTATTTGTTTTAAACTAAAAACTAAAATCCTTTATTCTACAATGAAGAAAAAACTAATATACATATCAACCGCATTAATAGTAATTATTGTTGCTTTATACTTTTTTGTTTTCCGGGGTTCTTCTGAAGAAATCAAATACAGAACCGAAAAAATTAGCAAGGGCGATGTTGTCGTACAAGTCCGTGCTACAGGAACTGTAAATCCTGTTCAAACTGTTCAAGTCGGATCACAAGTCAGTGGCACTCTTGCCAAAATTTATGTCGATTTCAACAGTATTGTTAAAGCCGGTCAAATTATTGCACAGATCGATCCGACCTTCTTGGCTGCATCAGTGAAAGAATCCGAGGCAAACCTTGAGCGTGTGCAAGCGCAGGTAAATGAGGCAAAGCGCAACCTTAATCGCTTTATAGAGCTGTTCAGTAAAGCGCTTGTTTCCCAAGCCGAGATGGATGCTGCTCAAACAAATTACGAGACATCGCTTGCCCAGCTGAAGCAAGCCGAGGCATCTCTTGACAGGGCGCGGGTTAACTTGCGATATGCAACTATCAAAGCTCCAATAGACGGAGTCGTTATTTCGCGAGACATTGATGTCGGACAGACCGTAGCGGCAAGTTTGCAAGCGCCGAAATTGTTTGTAATTGCTAACGACTTGAAAAAAATGCAAGTGGAAGCAAACGTTGACGAAGCTGACATCGGAAATATTCAAATAGAACAGGATGTTACATTTACTGTCGATGCACATTCGGGTAAAGAGTTTAAAGGGACTGTAACACAAATCCGGTTAGCACCGCAAACTGTTCAAAATGTAGTTACATATACTGTCATCATCGAAGTTCCGAATCCTGATTTGAAGCTGATGCCGGGTATGACTGCAACAGTTTCCATTTTAATCGATGAGAAGAATGATGTTTTAAGAGTTCCGGCGATTGCTCTCCGGTTTCAACCCCCTGCCGAAGTAGTAGAAAAAATTGAAAAAGAAGTAGCTGAAAAATTTAATGGGAATAAATCGTCCGACAGTGCAAGTCATAGCAACGGTGAACCACGTATGCGCTCTTTCGGTGGCGGTGGTGGCTCTATGCCCGGCTCAGGAATGTCCGGTGAGTTCCCTCGCGGCGAACGGCGGCGAGGCGGGATGCGACAAATACAAAGAGTTTGGTTAATTGATAGCACGGGTAACTTAAAGTCTGCACCCGTTAGAACGGGTCTTTCGGATAACCGATATGTTGAAGTTAAAGGTGGCTTCCTTAAGGAGGGAGATGAAATTGTAATCGGAATGGAAATGCCCAGCGCCAGTGGACCACAAGCTCAACAAACGAATCCATTTGCGCCGCGTACTCAAACAGGACCCGGCACGCGTAGAATGGGTTTTTAAAGTCAGGATAATTTATGATGAGATGGTTTGAAATATTAACGATTGCTTTCGATGCATTGATAAGGAATAAAATGCGTTCGTTGTTAACGATGCTTGGAATAATAATTGGTGTCGGTGCAGTTATTGCTATGATTGCGATTGGGCAGGGAGCGTCATTTTCCGTGGAGTCACAAATTGCATCCTTAGGTCAAAATGTTTTAATGATTTATCCCGGTGCAACTGCTCGTGGCGGAGTAAGCGGCGGGGCAGGAAGTGTTAGCACATTAACAGTAGCCGATGCCGAAGCCATTGTCGAACAGTGTCCCTCTGTTGCATATATGAGTCCGATTCTAAGAGCGGGCTCGCAAGTGGTCGCCGGAAATTTGAATTGGAGTACAAGTGTGCAAGGAGGAACTGCAGATTTTTTTGCGATTCGTGATTGGAAACTCGACAACGGTGAATTGTTTTCTGATGCCGACGTAAAAGCAAGTGCAAAAGTATGCGTCATTGGAAAAACCGTCGCCGACAATTTGTTTCAAGGAGCCGATCCAGTTGGTCAGATGATTCGTATCAGAAATATACCATTCAAAATTGTGGGCACGATGAAATCAAAAGGGCAGAGTGTTTCTGGGCAGGATCAGGATGATATTATTGTGGCACCTTATACAACGGTTCAAAAACGAATTTTAGGAATTAATTTTATCTGGGGTATTATGGTATCGGCAATCAGTAAGGATAAAATTTTCCAGGCACAACAAGAAATTACAGAAGTGCTTCGTGTCCGGCACCGGCTGCAGCTTTGGGACGACAACGATTTTACAGTCCGCAATCAAACTGATATTGCTGAAACGGCGACCGCAACATCCAAAATAATGACGATACTCTTGGGAAGTATAGCATCAGTTTCGTTGTTAGTAGGTGGAATTGGAATAATGAACATTATGTTAGTTTCTGTTACAGAGCGCACTCGCGAAATCGGAATACGGATGTCTATAGGTGCAAGACGGCGCGATATACTTTCACAATTTTTAATGGAAGCTATTGTATTAAGTCTTCTCGGTGGTTTTATCGGGATTATATTCGGTGTTACTGGTTCGAATTTAATATCAAAATTTGCCGATTGGCCCACGTTTGTTTCTGAGGGTTCGATTGTACTTGCAGTATTTTTTTCGATGGCAGTTGGTGTGTTCTTCGGATTCTATCCTGCGCGCAAAGCTGCAAGTATGAATCCGATTGATGCGTTGAGATACGAGTAAGATGACCTCGTTTAAAATGAAAACGATATATTACTGCGTAAAATGTAGGGTAAACTCACAAATAGGTAACGCGGAATTCCAAATCTGTAATCCAATTTCAATCCAATCGGTGTTTAGCCCGAAGCAAAAAACAAAAAGATTATTATGACGAAATTGTGGACTGAAGAAGAAATTAAAATATTGAGAGCGTCTTACTCAAAGCGCGGTTCAGTATATGTGGGTAAAAAAATTAATCGTTCTCCGGATTCTGTCATCGCAAAAGCTATTCAATTAGGAATTCGTTCAAAACGAGTTAAAAAATGGGAGACGTGGGAAGATAATTATTTACTGAGGCACTATAACGACCGCTCTAATGCGGCGATTGCCAGGACATTAAAAAGAACTATCCCATCTGTCCTAATTCGTGCAAAAAAATTGCGACTGACTGAAAAAAGAGCCGCAAATTGGGCGGATGAAGAAATAAATCTGCTGAAGAGTTGTTATCACGACCGCAAGATTTCTTTGCACGAACTTTCTCAAAAAATAGGCCGCACACGATATAGTATTTTGCTAAAAGCACAAACTTTGGGTTTAAGCAGGCCATTACACGACCACGATTGGACAAAAGAAGAACGCCAGTACGTTAAAAAACATTATCATAAAAAAACTTATAGAGAAATTGCTGATAAGCTTGGAGTTAGTATCAATGCAGTTTCTCATTACGTAAATCGGATGGGTATTCTGAAAAGACAGCCAGGTAGAAAATGGACTGAGGAGGATAAAGAATTTTTAAGAAAGAACTACAAAATAATTCCAACAAAAGAAATCGCTTTGAAACTGAATAGGAGTTACGATTATGTCGTGAACTATGCGGGATTACTCGGTTTAAGTTCAGGTCCAAATAAACCCTGGACAGCTGAAGAAAAGGAGTTCCTGAAAGATAATTATAAAAAAATACCGATTGAGGATATAGCAAAAAATTTGGACAGGACAGTTAAAGCGATTTCCTCTTATATTTCAAAGTATAACTTCACGAAAATAAAATAATAGCATTTTATAACTTTTCGATGTGGATTTTTAACGATGCTTAAAACTATCAAACTTAAATCTACGAAACTAATCCAACCGGGATATATAATTGCCGTTGTAGTTGTGATAGCTGCCTCAATGATTATTTCTGCGATTTGGGAATTGACGCAAAGTCGAAAAGAACTTTACCATTTAATGACTGAAGAAGCAACGCTGCTGATTGAAACAATGACGTTGAGCAGTGCCAACACCGTTTTATCGAATGCCGAAATGGAAGATTTAATCGCAGATAGATTATTAAGCGTGGCATATATGGTCTCAGAATTAGATAGTATAACTGCTATAAGCAATAAATACTTAAAAAGGATTGCCGATGAGAATCAGGTTGATAGGATAAATATTTTTGACGTAAAGGGGAATAAGATCGCAAGCAGTTACACTCATGATACCACACACGAAAGTTTAAAAGCCAAACATTCGCCTTCCGATTTTATTCAACCGATACTCAAGGGTGAAGTTACCGAACTGATTATCGGATTGAAAGAAGCGCGATACGAGAACGGGAAAAGATTTGCAGTTGCGGTTCGCCGTAAATCAAATGAACGCGGTGCTGTTGTCGTAAATATCGATGCAGCTTATCTGTTGAGTTTTCGTGAAAAAATCGGTTTCGGAAGAATGCTTCAGGACATAGGCAACAATGCAGGTATCGAATACATAGTTTTACAAGACAGCGATGGAATACTTGCGGCGAGTAAATCAGTTTCCGAAATAAATTCGATTGAGGGTGATGAATTTTTGGAAAATGCACTTCAAAGAAAATCAGTCCATACCCGCGTATCTTCCTTTAATGATATGGACGAAATACACGCACTTGAGGACAGGATGTCGCGTCGTACTGTAATTATATCTCTCGTATTGTTTGTGCTTGCTTCACTCGTAATCGGAGTAATTATCGTCAACCAAAATCTTAAATTCGTTTCTCGGGAATACGAAAAAATCCAAACCTACACCGGCAGCGTCATTCAAAATATGGCTGATGCACTGATCACTACTGATGCCGAAGGATTTATAACAATCTTCAATAAACAAGCGGAGAATCTTTGTGCGACAGATTCACACCATGTTATTGGGAAACATATATCAAAAATTTTTAACAATCAGTTGGTTGTTTTGGCTGAAAGTTTAAATACCCGCAACTCGTTAAAAAATATTGAGTTAACTGTCGTATGTCCCAATAAAGGCAGTCGAATTCTTGCTATCAATACTTCGTTTGTTTACAACGAGGGCGATGTCTTAAGTTCGTTTACCGCCGCTTTGAAGGATGTTACTGAGACACGTGCAATGGAGCGGCATATACAACAGCGCGAAAAATTGGTTGCAATGGGTGAGCTTGCATCGGGGGTCGCGCACGAAATTCGCAACCCGTTGAATTCAGTAAATATGATTGCTCAGAGATATGAGAAAGAATTCGTTCCACAAGCAAACCATGATGAATACTACGGACTTACAAAAATACTTCGTTCCGAAGTTCAACGCGTAAACAACATAGTTCAACAATTCCTTCGCTTTGCCCGTCCTCCTAAATTAAACATCGCAAGCATTCCATCTTTGGAGTTTTTAACTGATTTAAAAAATATATTCGAAGTCCAAATTTCCTCGAAAAATATTGAGCTTGAAATATCTTCGACGGAAAACTGCATACTCAACATCGACCGTGAACAGATGAAACAAGTATTTTTAAATCTCTTACAGAACAGTATCGGTTCGATGCCGCAAGGGGGCAAAATATCTTTAAAACTTTTCTGCAATGAAGATAAAAGAATATTTGAGTTCCAAGATACGGGAATAGGAATACCTGAGAAAAATTTAAGCAAAATATTCAACCTCTATTTTACTACACGGGCAGAAGGAACAGGATTGGGATTAAGTATCGTTCAACAAATAGTATCTCAGCACGATGGTCTTATTAATGTTAAAAGCGCGCAAGGTACAGGAACAAAGTTTATAATCGAATTACCTCTGAAAGTGAGTTAAAAATGTTTAAGCTAACAATTTTAATAGTAGATGATGAAGCGAATCAGCGGAAAATACTCGCCGGACATTTAAAGAAGAAAGATTACAATGTAATAGAAGCCAGTTCTGCTGAACAAGGAATTGAATTAGCGAATAAAAATATGGTTGATTTAATTCTAACAGATTTTAAGATGCCCGGTAAAACAGGATTAGACCTGCTTAAAGAAGTTCGAGCAAATAACCCTGAAGCGGCAATTGTAATAATGACGGCATTCGGGACAATCGAAAATGCCGTCGACGCGATGCGTGCGGGTGCATACGATTACATTACAAAACCTATCGATTTCGATGAACTCGAATTGCTCATTCAACGGCTTGGTGAAAGGCAGAAGCTTATTTCGGAAAATATTTTACTTAGGGAACAGCTTGCTGAAAAATATAAGTTTACAGACATCATTGCGCATTCAACCAAGATGGAAGAAGTATTAAATCTTACAGGAAGGGTGGCAAAGAGTCGAGCATCGGTGCTCATAAGGGGTGAAAGTGGAACTGGAAAAGAGTTGATTGCCCGAGCTATTCATTTTGCAAGTCAACGCTACGCTAAACCCTTTGTAGCGGTCAATTGTTCTGCATTAAACGAGAACTTGCTTGAAAGCGAATTATTCGGGCACGAGAAGGGCGCCTATACCAGCGCCGATAAACAGAGGAGAGGACGGTTTGAATTAGCCGACGGTGGAACTATATTTTTAGATGAAATCGGCGATATACCTCTTTCAACTCAAGTTAAACTGCTTCGCGTCTTACAGGAACAAAATTTCGAACGAGTCGGTGGCTCGCAAACAATTAGCGTAGATGTCCGTGTAATTGCAGCAACTAACAGAAACCTCGAAGAGTTAATGAAAGAGGGGAAGTTTCGTGAAGATTTATTTTATCGGCTCAATGTCGTTACCATCGAAATTCCTCCGCTGCATCAAAGAAAAGAAGATATTCTTCCGCTTGTAGAATATTTTACCGGGAAGTATTCAAAAGAAGTGAACAAGAAACAGGTAGAATTTTCGAAGGAAGCAATCGATATACTTATAAAATATCATTATTCGGGAAACGTGCGTGAGCTGGAAAATATAATCCATCGCGCAGTAGTACTTGTTCGGGAAAATCTCATCACAACCAATGAACTGCCTATCAACTTAAGAAATTTACCAAGTGAACAGCCAATCTCCAAATCTACTCAATTACAAAATTTAGGTGAGCGGGTTGAAGAGTTAGAGAAAGAATTAATTTTTGAGGCGCTCCAAAAAACAGATGGCAACCAATCTAAAGCCGCTTTGTTGTTAGGAATTTCAGAGAGGAACTTGCGATACAAATTAGAAAAGTTGGGCTTGAAGAAATAATACTATCACTTTAAGTATTCGGCACAATTGCCGAATGCACTCGACCGTTCTGACGAGTAGTACAGCGCCTTCCTCAAACTTATTTTTAAAATCCTTTAAAACATTAAATATTTGCAAGTTTTATTTGTTTTAGTCTTTGGCACGGTATTAGAACATATACTAATCGTAGCTAAAAAATTAAATAATAAACAAACAACAAATAAAGGATTAAAAAAATGAAAAACTTAAAATTCACAGCAGCAATAGTCGCATTGTTCGCACTATTCATTTTCGCAGCATCTTCAGATGCTAATTCACAAACAACAGGTAAAGGCAACGGCGTAAAAGGATTTGTCGATCTCAACGGCGACGGAATCAACGACCACGCACTCGATGCCGACGGTGATGGAATTCCAAACGGAAAAGATCCTGACTTCGTAAAACCACAAGATGGAACCGGCCGAAAAATGATGAACGGTAAAACTGCAAAATCAGGTAAAGGCGGTTTCGGTCCTGGCGACGGAACCGGAAAAAGTGGTGTAGGTCCAAAAGATGGCTCAGGTTATGGACCAGGCACAGGTACTGGTAACTGCGATGGAACAGGCGCAAAAGGTAACTTAGGTCGTAGAGGTAAATAATTTAACCCATAACTCCTGAAGGCGGTGGGCGAATGCTTGCCGCCTTTTATTCATTTATAATCAACACGTTAAAAAAATATGACTACATCAAATAGAAAAAAATTTAGCTTTCGCGCATTTATCAGTTTATACGTTGTTATATCTTTCATAGTAATTAGCATATCAGGAATAATTCTTTTTATTACACCACCCGGAAGGATTGCCAACTGGAGTAACTGGACTTTACTTTTTCTTACTAAACACGAATGGAAAGGAGTGCATACAATATTTACATTTCTTTTTGTAACGGCTGCAGCATTCCATATATATTTCAACTGGAAACCAATCATCGCTTATCTGTCTTCAAAATTTACTTCGCGCATTAAAATTCGTAAAGAATTATTAGCATCCTTTATTCTCAGCATATTTATACTCGTAGCAACGATCGGCAATGTTCCACCATTCAGCACAGTAATGGATTTTGGCGATGACATTTCAAATTCGTGGGGGAAAAATCTTTCCGAACCTCCCATTCCGCACGCAGAATTATTAACATTGAAGGAATATTCCGAGAAAACAAATATCCCGTATGAAGAAATAATCTCGAATTTAAAAAATGCAAACATAAAGGTGAATGACAGCGAAACAACTTTGGAAACAATTGCATCACAGAACAATTTAACACCTGCTCAATTATCGAAAAAAATGTTGGCAGAGAAGAAGCCTAAGGTTGCGATCGGCGAAGGTGGCGGATATGGCCGGAAGACAGTACAAGACGTATGTGAACAGTTAGATATCCCATTGGAGATTGGTATTGAGAGATTACAAAAGAACGGAATCACCGCCGATAGTAACAGCAAGCTAAAGGATTTAGCGAACGAAAAAAATATTGCTCCTATTCAAATAGTTAAACTAATTTCAGAAACAATAAATTAACAACAAGAGGTGAAAAAATGAAAACAAAAATAATTATGGTAGCATTGGTAATTTCACTTTTGCTGCCCAGTTTAGTATATGTACAAACCGAAGGCAGAGCCACACAAGCTTCTGAGAAAAGGGATGTTGATGATGTTAAAACATTAAAAGGCACAATCACAGAAGTAAAACATCCGTATGCTACATTCAAATCGGAAGACGGTAAAGAGTATCGCGTACACATGGGACCGCAGTGGTACTGGGAACGCGAAAAATATCAACTGAAGCATAATGTAAAAGCCCAGATAAAAGGCGAAGTAAAACAAGTTGAAGGCAAGTTCGAATTTTATCCGTGGGAAATTGTGCAGGATGGAAAGGCGATGAATTTCGCCGATGAAACAGGAAAACCTAAATGGTCTTCCGAACGCGGTAAAGGTATGCGTGGTAAAAGTAAGTCCGCAAGCGGACGGCGTTAAAATAACTCCTCGGGCGGTACAAACATGTGCCGCCTAATTTTATTATATTTAAACAAAACTATGAAAATATTTCTAACAATATTAACCATAACAATATTTTTACATATCCCGATTTATTCTCAAACAGGTAGCGACTCAATTGCAAACCGGAATACACAAAAGGAAAATCGGCGCTCGCAGTTCGTTGATGAAAATGCTAACGGCATAGACGATAGGACAGAAGCAAAAGTTCAGAAGGGGCGTCGGCAGGAAAAGTTCATCGACCGCGATGGCGACGGAGTTTGCGACAACCGTTCAAGCGGAATTGGCTTGCGGCTGCGTCATCAAGGAGATCAAACAACACCCGGTAAACGACATCGTAGATAGGAAAAAATATGAAATCAACAATTTATATCTCCATGGGAGTAGTGTTCCTAATTTTACTTTTTATTCAACCTGTTTCTGCACAATTTCTACTAAGCACAAGTATCCACACATCATACGATGATAATATCAGTAATAATTATCTTAACATAGACGATAAAGTTGCACAGTTTTCTTTATCGTCGGCTTACGATTTCACGAGCGAATCATCAAACACACAATTGTTTTACATGGGTTCGTTTAATTATTTTCAAAAAGCAATCGACCGCACATTTTATGCACATTCAGCGGGACTTGTATATACAAAACTTTTTGGTGAAGATTTAGAATCGGCTTTAAATATGGGTGGCACTTATAACACGCGATCGAACCGCTCATCTTATTCACTTATTAATTATAATCAATACACCGCTTATATTAATGCGAAGCATTATTTAGGTGAAAGGGTTGTGGGCAAGTTAGGTTATCGCTTAAAATATTTGGGATACGATGAATTACAAGAATTAAGTAATTTAGAGAACTACGGTTTTGCACAAGTTACCACATTTTTACCGAGTAAAACGACTTTAATATTTGAGACAGGTTTAGGTATAAAGAGTTACACGAATGCACCACCCGAAACATTATCGACGATAGGCAGTGGCAGGCCGCGGCAAACTCTTAATGAAACATCGCCAAGTGTAATGCAGTTTATCGGAACTGCCCGAGTCGCTCAATCAATTTTAGAGAATACAGGATTGAGTTTTGCGATGCAATATCAAAAAAATCTTCAGGAAGAAACTCGCTATTTGTCTTCGGGGTATATGATTTCAGACGACGAGATTTTTGATGATAACTATGGATACGAGGGAACTTCGTTCGAACTTACTCTCACACAAATCCTCCCTTGGTCGATGATGTCCTCTCTTTCTGCTTCGTATGGGAATAAGAATTATGTGAATCGTCCCGCATACGATTTAAACGATAACATAATTTCAAACCAACGAGTCGATAAACTATTTGTAACATCATTCATGCTCGAAAAAACCTTTTCGACTACAGGATTTATCAACAGCTTCAGCATCAGCTTGTTGTACGATTACATCGACAACAATTCCAATGATCTATTTTACAAGCATAAAAATAATGTTGGGGCTATTAATTTTGAACTGGGGTTTTAATTTAGATGATTAAGCATATCAAAATTGTTTTTATCATCCTGTTATTTTTATTAAAATCGAGTTACGCATTTGCGGAGATTGAAAATACTAAAAAAGTTCTTATCCTTGTAGAAGGGACTTCGCTGATTAATAATATCGCAATGGGAGATGGGCGACAACTCGCAACGCTTCTTGGGCACTTTGATACAAAAACTGATATCAAAGGTATAGTTGATTATTCCGAGAGTGAAATAAATAATTATGATTTCACATTCTACATCGGTTTCCACAAAGATAATAATGTACCATCAAAATTCTTAAACGATGTAATTAAATCATCTAAAGCGATTATTTGGCTTAATACAGGATTTAAAGAATTTTCAAAAAATTATGATCTACATAAAATATTTGGTTTTGATGTTTCTCATTTAGATACAGCAACTCAATACGATTTAGTGAAATCCGGGAAAAAAGTATTTACTAAGGGCGAGCCAAATGCAAACATTATTAATGTCAGCGATAATCGAATGGTCAGCGTTCTCGCACACGCAATTTCCTCAAAGTATGGAATCGAAATTCCATACATAGTCAAATCTAATAATTTTTATTATATTGCCGATTCTCCGTTCGCGTCGGCGAGCGAGTCCGACCGTTATCTCCTTTTTGCTGATATGCTTCACGATATTTTAAATGAACAACACGAAGCATCACACTCTGCGATATTAAGAATAGAAGACATAGGTCCGCTCGACAATCCAAATCAATTAAGAGATATTGCAGATTTTTTAGGCGACCGAGGTATTCCGTTTTTGTTCAGTATTTATCCCTTTTATGTAAATCCAGCCGAAGGTATTCGGGTCAGTTTATCAGATAAGCCAGAATTAGTTGATGCGTTAAAATATATGGTCCGAAACGGCGGGACTTTGGTTATGCACGGAGTAACCCACCAATACAAAGGAATGTCGGCAGCAGATTTTGAGTTCTGGGATGAAAGCACTAATGCACCGATTAAGGATGAATCGGCGGAAGCATTCTCAAAAAAGATAGAGATGGGGATTAACGAGTTTATGAAAAATGGATTGTATCCGCTTATTTGGGAAACTCCACATTATACCGCCTCGCTTTTATTTTACAAAACAGTTTCAAATTATTTCAGTACGGGTATCGAACAGCGACTTTCTATCGAAAATTTCGACTACAGTCAGTTCTTCCCATACATTATAAAAAAAGATTTATTTGGACAAACAATTTATCCCGAAAATCTTGGATACGTACCACTTGACGAAACAAACAAGCAAGTAAGCCGGGATGCTGTTCAAAATATTATTAAGGGAGCTAAAACAAATCTATATGTTCGTGATGGTTTTGCTTCTTGTTTCTTCCATCCATTTCTTGATCTGGATTTGTTAGAAGAATTAGTTGATGGTATTCAAGGTTTGGGATACACATACATTGATTTAAAAGATGGAACAAACTGGGTAAAAACAAAGGATAAATTAATAATAAGTGGAAATCAATCGCACACACTTAATCTTGAGGATCAATATTTAGTAGAAGCGTACTTCAATTCATCGGGTGAAATAATTAAAAGGAAACAATCAGAAAAGAGACTGAACGGGACTGTTATAGTAGGCGACAATTTAAAACCTGGGCAATTCTACAAAGCAGAGGTGCTGGAATTTCGGGAAAGACAAGTAAGTTTTTATGAGAACACCTATTACAAATTAGAAAATTTTTACAATAAGATTATTCCCTCATCAGACAATATAGATGAAGCACGACCGGTAGTATTGTGGAATCATTATGCTAAAGGGGCTGCCTACAATGATCAGGCATCTTTCGTCTCGGTTTTTCAGAGTGTAAATATAAATGTTGATACTATATATGTCGGACAAAAAATTGATTTAAAGAATTATAACCTTTTACTCGTTCCTTTCAGTTTTGTTGATTCATTAAAACCCTCCGACTTTGATATTGTAGTAAAATTTGTCGAGGATGGAGGGAATATAATCACCGATTCTAAAAACTATTTAGTTGAAGAGTTAGGAATTAAATTTAGCGAAAACAGACTTAGCGTTAGAAAAGTCCGAGACCGTTATTTTCCCGAAGAACAGATGAGCTGGAGATATACCGAGTTCGTGAATAAATTCGAATGCGATGATAACCTCTGTAAAAATTTTATCAATGAGCTGAGCAGCTTCTAAATCGAGTGGTCGGTTTACGGCTACAATCCCGCCAAATGCCGATTTCGTATCTGTAGCAAATGCTTTTTCATACGCTTCTGCTAAAGTTTTTCCAGAGCTAACGCCGCAGGGATTTGTATGTTTTATAATGACCACCGTTGGTTCATCGAATTCTTCAACCAACTCAATCGCCGCCTGAATATCCACAAGATTGTTGTATGAAAGCTCCTTGCCTTGAAGTTTTTCAAAGAATTTATAGAAATCACCATATACTGCTGCCTTTTGATGTGGGTTTTCACCGTATCGCAACTCATCCGTCTTTGGATACGAGATCGCGAATGTTTCTGGAAAAGAGGAAGGGGCGATATTCTCCTCCACCTTAGCAAGGTATCCCGAGATCGCTGTATCGTATTCTGCTGTGTGTTGAAATACCTTTTTTGCTAAAGCGAAACGGGTTTCTTCTGAGATTGCACCGTTGTTCTTTTCAAACTCAGAGGCGATACTTCCATAGCTCGATGGGCTGCTTACGACAACTTTATATTTATAATTCTTTGCTGCCGCTCTGAGCATTGATGGACCACCAATGTCAATTTGCTCGATTGCTTCATCAAGCAATACACTTTCTTTTTTAATTGTCTGCTCGAAGGGATAAAGATTAATAACCACCATATCAATCGGTGTGATATCCAACTCTTTCAATTGCTGCTGATGCTGTGGATTATCAACTACCGCCAGAAGTCCGGCATGAATTTTTGGGTGAAGTGTTTTAACTCTTCCGTCCAATATTTCTGGAAATCCAGTAATGTCGGAAATAGACTTTGCATTTATGCCGGCGTCTTGAAGCGTTTTCAGTGTTCCGCCTGTTGAAATAATCTCAACACCAAATCGCATGAGTTGTTTAGCAAACTCAACAATTCCGGTTTTATCTGAAACGCTTATTAATACTTTTTTAATAATGATTGGATTTTTCATTTAATTTGAAATATCAACCTTTCCTTCCGAAAACAAACGGATTGCTTCGGGATAAATTTCATGTTCAATTTGTAACACTCGCGCAGCTAATGTTTCCGGTGTATCATTCTCTTCTACTGGTACAGTTTTCTGTAAAACAACCGATCCGTGATCGTATTCTTCATCAACTATATGAACTGTTGCGCCCGAATATTTATCTTTGTTTGCTATTACTGCTTCGTGTACGTGCATTCCATACATCCCGCTCCCACCATACTTTGGTAAAAGTGCGGGATGAATATTTATCATTCTATTTTGGAATGCTCGAACAATGCGTGCATCAATTTTTTTCATATAACCTGCAAGAGCGATAAAGTTGACATTGTATTCGCTCAACTTAGCGAGAAGCACATCATTAAAATCCTCATCTGAGGTGAACTGTTTTCGGCTAATATGCAAAGTTGGAATATTATTCTCACGGGCAGTTGCTAATGCGCCTGCATCAGAATTATTACTGACCACCAAAACAATCTGAGCATTTTGAATTTTTCCCGCTTTAATTGCATCAAGAATTGCTCGGAAGTTTGACCCCTTCCCTGAGGCGAATACAGCAATATTCAGATACGTGTTTAACATTAAATTTTTCATTCAAATTTACACATTATTTGAAGAATAATCAATTCGAAGGTATATTAGAAATGCTCAATATAAAGAGGATGATGTTACAAGTAAGCTATAAATAAAAATCCACGCAGGGGATCTCAACAATTTTCCAAGAAAATTGAAGGAAACATATTAGGGAAAAAAGATTAATATTTTCGCTTAGTACTGATAACTATAATTATATGCTCCTCAAAGGGGCAGGTCAATGTCACGATATGTGTTTTTCATCTATCCTCAAAATCATACAAGGCGGAGCCTGCAGAACTCATATTAGAGGGAGCTATCCAAGATGAAATTATATCTCCTACGATTATCAAACAAAGCCCACTTAGAGCAGCAAGAGGATTAGGTATCATTAACGCTACTAAACCTGAGCCAATTACTATCAAACCCGCATCCCATCTTTTTTCAAATTTCTTTAGTTTTATTCCACAGTTAGAAAAATAATTCTTTGCACGCGGATCATGTAAATCGTTGGAAAAACTCTCTATCTGTACACCTGCTTCTCCAACATTATCAACAGCAATAATTTTAAAAACAAGACCAGCTAATGCCAAACCCCCTGCGGCATAAATTTGTCCACTCACATCCTCAATATCTTTATCATTATTCAATTCATTTAACGAACTTTGTAACAAAATACTTGAAGCTAATCCTAATCCACTACTTATATAACTCAACGTTCGATAACTTTTTAGATTGTTACCTGCGTCTACAAGTTTATACCCATACTCTGATGGAAGATTTTTTCCGATTATATATAGTCGCTCCCCTGCTCTTCCGGTATTGTAGATTGATACTAAAGACGAAACTGTTGACCCTATGCTTAGTGCATAACCTAATGGCGTTACTTTTATTTCGGTTTTTTCAGTTGAATAATAACCCGATCGTTCCGTTCGGGTTTCTGTTTTAATGCCTAAATATGATAAATATCCTAAAATGTTGGAAGAATACTGCCAATAGGCGCTGCTTTGCAGATTTGTTCCAACATCCCTAATACCAGATAAAGAATTCAATGAGAACGGACTGGTATAATCTTGATAAAATGAACGTGAAAATTTTTCGCTCAGACTCAAGTTATTTGAATAATCAATCTTTTTAGTATTTCGAAATGTACTTAGATTGTTCATGGAATTATTGATACTCTTCATCTCTACTGTTTGAGCCATCAATAACAGTGGAAAAAAGAGGAGAAATAGGATAGCTCGCATATTTATTACTCCTTGTTGTTTGTTTGATTGTTTAATAATTATTTATCTCATCAAAATTAAATTCTTCGCGGATGAATAATGCCAGCCATTGATATTACCTATAAAAAAATCCTACAAAACCAGCACTCATTGAAAATGTTGTAACACCACTATTTTCTATACCCATATAGGTAATACTTAACTGAATAGGAATAGCAACATTTATATTTAAGGTTTCAAGTATTCCAATGTATAAACTTATCAGTGAACCTGATTTATTATTTTTATTTACTTGGAGATTTAAATAATTTACATCGGCTCCAAAATATGGATATACTCTATTTTTCTCATCACCGAAAGCTAACATAAATCTAGGACCTATTGCCCTCTGGACAACCGAGCTTCCCTGAACAGATAATAATGTATAATTTAAATTTAATCCAAGTCCAATTCCAGAAGAAAAAAAATGCACAATATTAGGTACTAACACAATGGTAGTTGCAGAATTATTAGATTTATTAATACTTAGAGATGTGCTAACTGTACCACCAATTAGTAAACTTTTATCACATGTTGGATATTTGCTATCCACTACTTGACCATCTACATTTATTCTAAACAGAACAAGTAGTATAACGATTCTTAAAGTAACGGAATTCATTTTATCCCTTTCTAAATAATGGATATGCTTTTTTGATTTTTATCTCATCAAAATCAATTTCTTCACAGATGAAAAAGTTCCAGCAGTTAACTTATAATAATATACACCGCTAGGTAAATTAGCTGCATCGAATGATACAGATTTGTATCCTGCATCCTGCATCTCATCTACCAACGATGCTACTTCCTGTCCGAGCGTGTTATATACTTTCAAGCTCACGAACTCTCGTGTGGGAAGTGTATAATTTATTACTGTGTTTGGATTGAAGGGATTCGGGTAATTCTGTTTAAGTTCAAAGTTTGTTGGAATAGCATTAACTTGTTCAACAAGTTGTCCGGGTGCCGAAGGTGGTAGTTCTCCATCGTCAACAATTTTAATACGACTTGCGGAGTAAATAGGCGTAGTAGTTGACAGTATTAGCTTTCCGTCCTGATTTACTTTTACCCAGTATCCTTTTCCAGGTTTAATAGTGTCTGAGATTATATAACTTCCTTCGTAACCATATAATATGCTTGTTACTATTCCTGGTGGATCGCTCGTAATTAGATACACTGGCATTGGTTCACTCAGCGAACCAATTATATTCCATCCTGTTGTAACGTTGATTGTGTCAGTAGTAAGATATTTCCCGGCAATGGTAACACTTTCGGCGGCGGGAAATTTTAGCCAGTAGCCTATTCCATTTATCATTGTGTCTTTTACCACGTAATTCCCCTCGTAAGCGAAAGCAGAGCTTATTGCGTTTATAAAGAGAGTTGATTTGAGTCCATTAGAAACAATAACTGGAATCGATACTATATTCCATTTGTCACTCACATTGACGTTGCGAATCGTGTCAATTACTTCATTCAAGAATAATTCCCATGTTTCTTTATAAGTTACATAATTTGATAATCCACCACCAAACATAACTACGCGTTTCCTCTTGGGATCCCAAATTGAACTAACCCAATTTCTTTGGCTTGGGATACTTCCGGAAATCGATAGGGGTAGCCATTTATCTTCATTTGTAGAGAATACTGCTGCTTGACCGTGATCATAGAGACCATTACTAGCCACCAATATCATCCATCTACGTTGAGAATCAAAATTACTTCCATACGTTGCTACGGTATTTTCAAAATCACCGATTGAGGTCCATTGATAGGTATTCAAATCAAGAGCTAACGTTTCCTTAAATCCAGTAACACCATTACCTCCACCAAAAATTATCATCCGATCGTTGTAATTATCAAAAATAGCTTTTATATCTGTTCGTGGTGAGGGAGTATTCATGGTACTAAGCTGTTCCCATTGTAAAGTTGATAAATTTAATGCCCATGTGTCATTGTAAGGATGACCTCCAGCTGGTCCATAATAACCTCCGAATATAATAAGCCTGTCTCTGAAATAATCATATATACCACAATGAACCCACCGCTTTGGGGGCGGATCCCCAGAAGTAGATAATTGTGCCCAAGTATTCGTTTGCAAGTCAAGCGCCCAAGTATCATTAAATACTGTCCCCCACCAGTTATTTCCTCCAAAAATGATCATTCTTTTTCTTATACTATCGAAGACTGCAATATGACCTGCGCGAGTTGGCGGTGGGCCACCTGTTGTAGACAACTGTGTCCATGTATTAGAAGCTAAATCAAAAGACCAACTATCGTTTAATGAATTGAACGGTACATGGGACCATCCACCAAATATTATCATTTTGTCGGTTGGGGGAAAATAGATTGCAGTGGGAAAAACTCGCGGGTAAGGCAAAGTACCAGAAATTTGTAATTGATTCCATATCCCCCTAACGCTATCTTCTATAACAATATTGTTCACAATTTCGTGTAAACGGTTTTGTTGAGATAAGGCAATTTGTGTGAGGACTATAATCATGATAATTTTGAAAAAATTGTATTTCATAACATCTCCATAATATTATTATTATTTGGTTTAATCGACAATATAAGACAAAATTATGTGTCACTTTACGAAAATTATTTTTTTTATTGATATATATGTTCCTGCGGTTAGCCGATAAAAATAAAGTCCGCTTGATAAACCAGTGTATGACAACATATTGAACTTTACTGACTTATATCCTGCATCTTGAATTTCATTTACCAACACAGCAACTTCCTGACCGAGAGTATTATAAACTATCAGACTTACAAATTCACGTGTTGGTATTGAATAACTAATCACCGTACTCGGATTGAATGGGTTAGGAAAATTCTGGTTTAATTTAAACTCTGTTGGAGATACACAGATATCTTCCTTCAATTGGTCAGGTGCAGAGGGCGGTAGTTCCCCATCGTCAACAATTTTAATACGACTTGCGGAGTAAATAGGTGAGGTAGTTGACAGTATTAGCTTTCCACCCTGATTTACTTTTACCCAGTACCCTTTTCCAGGTTTAATCGAATCGGCAACAATGTATCCATTTTTGTATCCGTAAAATGGCGAAGCAATGATAGGAGAAGGAGATGTAATTGAATTTACATTAACAGGAGATGAGATCGAACCTATCATATTCCATCCTATTGTAACCTCGATAGTATCAACATCAATTCGTCCTCCATATAATTCAATAGATGTGTCTTTTGGGAATTTTAACCAGTAACCAACTCCATTTTTAAGCGTATCCGCGACAATATATCCTGCATTATATTTAAAAGCATTCGACGTTGCAGAAGGAAATACATTTTCCTTTTTATAATTATCTAATGTAACCGGTACAGAAATTAAGTTCCAACCACTTGCAATCGAAACTGAACACGTTACAGTTGATGAACCTGTAGTGAAATTCCAGGCACTCGACCAATCACTTACTCCATAATTATTCTTTGACCTTACCCGCCAATAGTATTTTTTTGAAGTATCGAGTGAACTAATTATATAAGACGATCCAGTTGTTGAATCGCTTTTAAGTACGGAAGAACCAAATGAGATACTTGTATCAACTTGCAGCAAGTATTTACTTGCACCACTTGCTGGATGCCAGCGGAGTGTAATTGTTGTTGGTTGATTGGTTGCTCCACTGTCGGGAGACATAAGTAATGGGGTTGGTGGCGGACCAATGATAGTAGTAAAATTCCAAACAATTGACCAATCGCTCGAACCAAACTCATTTTTTGCTCTAACACGCCAATAGTATTTTGTGCCAACAGAAAATGTACTCACTAACTTTGAAGTATCTGTTAATAGCGAATCATTTATTATTGTTGTATTAAATAATTGACTCGTATCAATTTGTATGTGATAAGTACTCACACCGCACGATACGTTCCATTTGAAAGTAAGAGAAGTGGGTTGCTCAACGGCATTATTATTGGGTGATAATAACAATGGGACCAAGGGCGGATTTGAAACAGTTGTAAATTTCCAAATATTCGACCACTCTCCTCTACCAAAATCATTCTTTGCTCTTACGCGCCAGTAATAAGATTTAAGTGGCTCAAGAGGTCCAACAACATGTGTGGTTTGAGTTAATGTTGAGTCACTAAAAATAGGATTTGGAAATGTATTTGCAGTATCCACCTGTAAATAGTATAAAGTTGCACCCGCAGAAGCAGACCATTTTAGTAGTGGATTGAGCGGAGCGCAAATGCTATTATTGGGTGGTGATACGGGATTGGGGGTCGGTGGTATCATACCAGTAATTAAAATATCGTCAATATACCAAGAACCGCCTGTATAGAGAAAAGCTATTTGTACAGTTGAGTCAGCGTAGGGTGTTAAATCGGCATAAGGTCTTGACCATACTCCACCTCCGCTTTGTGTGTATGAAAGGAGGTTTTGCCAAGTTCCTGTTTTAGTTCGAATCTGTACATATGCAGTACCCCCACCGAAACTATAACAATGCCAGAATCTTAAATTTGGATTTGTACTGGCACTTGATACATTAAAAAATGGACTGATGAATCTTGAGTTTGTAGTTCCCGGACATGCTGTCCATAAACGATTTGGTCCGGATGGACCACCTGAACATTCACCTGTGGCCATACCAACTCGCCATGTTCCACTCTCAGCATACCAATCGCCCATACCTGATTCCCAATTCTCAAATGTGTTAAACACAACGGGACCGGTTATAAGTGCAATATCATCTATGTACCAACCAGCCAATTCATTACAGTTAGTGGAAGTGAAAAGAAAACCAATTTTTACAACGGAGTCAGCATAGGATGTCAGATCGATGGATGTGTATGTCCAACAACCACTGTAACGGTAATATTGAGGTGAGATGGTTTGCCAATTACCTGTTCCAACTTTAATCTGAACGGAACCAATATCCGCACCATTGCACCAGTAGTTCTCATCGGTATTGAACCAGTGCCAAAATCGAAGACGTGGATT